>CAIVOB010000076.1 GCA_903907475.1 Candidatus Omnitrophota bacterium | reverse complement strand
GTAGTTAATGATCGGAAAAAAATTGAAAGTTTAGGCTATCGGGTAGTGGAAGAAGATTTTAGTATGATTCAGGATGGAGTGATCCGGCATAATCCGGAAAAATTAGCAAAAATTATTTTAAGTTTTGTGGAAGAAATCTAAAAATGGCTTTAATTAAAAAAGAATTAATAATTAAGAATAAACAGGGCTTGCATGCTCGACCGGCAGCTTTATTTGTGCAGGTGGCGAATAAATTTGATGCCCGGATCACGGTCCGCCGGGATGAAGAAGAGGTAAACGGCAAATCAATTATGGGTATTTTAATGTTAGGGGCAGAAAAAGGCACTGTGATTGTTGTGGAAGCCGAAGGCGCCGATGCCCAAGAGGCTTTAGTGGAGTTGGAGAGTATTATTAATAACGAGGAAGAGTTATGATCGAATTAAAAGGAATTGCTGCGGCAAGCGGAATTAGCATTGGCCCGGCTTATAAATTGGGTAAGGAAGACCTGGTGGTTTCAAAAGAAGCGATCACTTGGGCGGATATTCCGGTGCAGATTCAGCTTTTTGAAGAGGCGTTGATTAAAACGCGCCGCGAAATTATTGAACTGCAGAAGAGAATCAGCACGGATATGGGGCAAGAAGAGGCGCTGATTTTTGACGCGCATCTTTTGGTTTTGGAAGATCGTATGCTGATTGAGGAGGTCATCTCGCGTTTAAAGAAAGACCAGTTAAATGTGGCTTTTATTTTTTCGGAGGTTTTAAAAAAATATATCAGCGTTTTTTCCCAAATTGAAGATGAATATCTTAAAGAGCGGACTGCCGATATTAATGATGTTGGTAAGCGTATTTTAAGGAATCTTCTGGGAAAAGAAAAGATTGGTTTAGGGGATTTAAAAGATAAAGCGATTATCGTCGCGCATGATCTTTCTCCTTCGGATACCGTGGCAATGCACACTAAAAAAGTGGCGGCTTTTATTACGGATATCGGTGGTAAAACTTCACATACTGCGATTATGGCTAAATCCCTTGAGATTCCGGCAGTAGTGGGCTTAGAAGGGATTACCGCTCAGGTTAATTCCGGAGATATTTTAATTGTTGATGGTTTAACCGGCATTGTGATTATTAACCCCGATGAAGCAACGCTGAGAGCTTATCAGCAAAAGCTCGAGAATTTAAAGGGGATTGCCGAAAAATTTCTGGCGGTGAAAGATCTTCCCGCTATTACTAAAGACGGCAGGACGGTAGTCATTAATGCTAATATTGAATTTCCTGATGAGATGTCTTCGGTGAAGCTTCACGGTAGCCAGGGGATTGGTTTATACCGCACTGAGTTTTTTTATATGAACCGTAAAGATTCTCCCACTGAAGAAGAGCATTATGAGGCTTATAAATACGTTGCGGAACAAATGAAACCGTATTCAGTGGTTATCCGTACTCTGGATTTAGGCGGAGATAAATTTTTATCGCAATTTAAGATTCCTCATGAGATGCAACCATTTTTGGGCTGGAGGGCGATTAGATTTTGTTTGGCGCGTCCGGATATTTTTAAATTGCAATTGCGGGCGATTTTACGCGCTTCGGTGCATGGGAATTTGAAGCTTATGTATCCGATGATCTCCGGAATTGAAGAACTGCAACAAGCGAATCGACTTTTGCAAGAAGCCAAAGATGAATTAAAACAAATGAATTTAGAATTTAATCATGACCTTAAAGTGGGAGTAATGATTGAGGTGCCCTCCGCAGCACTAACGGCAGATATTCTAGCCAAAGAAGCAGATTTTTTTAGCATCGGGACCAATGATCTGATTCAGTATTCTTTAGCGGTTGACCGCAGCAATGAAAAGGTCGCTTATCTTTATGAACCGACGCATCCGGCGGTTTTAAGGCTGATTAAAAATATTATTGATGCGGCACATGCGGCTAATATTAAAGTAGCAATGTGCGGAGAAATGGCGGGCGAGCCATCGTTAGCTTTAATCTTGCTGGGATTAGGTTTAGATGAATTTAGTATGCCTCCGCAGATTATCCCGGAGTTAAAATATATTATTCGCGCCGTAGATTTTAAAGTTGCGCAAAAGTTTGCCCAGGAGGCATTGCAGCTTTCTACGGGAACTGAAGTGGAAAAATTGGCCCAGGAAAGATTAGCAGAGGTTTTAAAATAAATTAAAACGGAGAGGAAGATTTAAGTGAAAGTTCTAATTTTGGCTGCCGGATATGCCACGCGACTTTATCCTTTAACCAAAGATTATCCTAAACCGCTTTTAGAGGTCAAAGGTAAGCCGATTATAAATTATTTAATTGAACAGCTTGAGGCAGTTCCTTTGGTGGATGAAGTTTTCGTCGTTACGAATAATAAGTTTATGGGAATCTTTGGCAAATGGGTAAAAGCGCTTAAAACTTCTTTAAAAATTACTCTGGTGAATGATTTGACTAAAAGTAACGCTGACCGTTTAGGGGCGATCGGAGATTTAAATTTTATTATTAAGAAGAAAAAAATTCAAGATGACCTTTTGGTCATTGGCGGTGATAATTTGTTCAATGGTTCTTTATTAAAGTTTATTAATTTTTCTCGCAAGCATCTTCCGGCGGTGTGTTTGGGTTTGTACCGTTTGAAACAAAAAAAGGACGCCTCGCGTTATGGGGTGGCAAAAGTGAATCGGCAGTTTAAAGTGACCGGCTTCTGGGAAAAACCACTTAAACCCCAATCAAATTTAGTGGCAATGTGTTTATATTATATTTCCAAAGATTGTTTAAGTTTAAGCAATGATTATCTCTTGGAAACCAAAGGTAAGGTTGATGCTACCGGAAGTTATATTTCTTGGCTGGAAGATAAAATTTCTATTTATGGTTATGTTTTTAGCGGCGCTTGGTTTGATATCGGGGATCATAAATATTTAAATGCGGCAAAAGACAGTTTTTCTTTTTAACTTAATAAGGAGGATGTATGTCGGTAAGTAAACATTATTTTAGTTCTGAATCAGTAACTGAAGGCCATCCGGATAAACTTTGTGATCAGATTTCAGACGGAGTTTTGGATGCTTGTTTAAAAAATTATCCGCTTTCGCGCGTGGCTTGCGAAACTTATGTTACGATGGGACTTTTAATCGTGGGGGGAGAGATTACCACCAAAGGTTTTATCGATGTACATGAAATTAGCCGTAAAATTATCGAGGAGATCGGTTATGATCATCCGAAATACGGATTTGATTTCCATACTTGCGCGATTCTTAACGCCATTCATTCTCAATCTGCGGATATCTCTCAAGGGGTTGATACCGGGGGAGCCGGAGACCAGGGGATTATGTTCGGATATGCCTGCCGCGAAACGAAAGAATTAATGCCTTTAGCTTTAACGCTGGCGCAAAGACTTTCTATGCGTTTGACAAAAGTGCGCAAAGAGAAAATTTTAAAATATCTTGGCCCGGATGGAAAAACTCAAGTTACGGTGGAATATGATAATGGGAAGCCGGTCCGCGTGGATTCGGTAGTTTTAGCTTCGCAACATACGGAAGATATTTTAGACAAAAGCGGTAAACGGATTACGGAAAAAGCGCGGCAAGAAATTATCCGGGAAGTTGCCGGCCCGGTTTTACGCGGTTGGGTAGATAAAGAGACAAAGTATTTTGTTAATCAAACCGGTAAATTTGTTATTGGCGGACCGCAGTCGGATACCGGAATGACGGGAAGAAAAATAATTGTGGATACTTACGGCGGCGCGGTTGCCCATGGCGGCGGAGCATTTTCCGGAAAAGATCCGACTAAGGTCGATCGCTCAGCAGCATATATGTGCCGTTATATTGCCAAGAATCTTGTGGCAGCGGGACTGGCGGATAAATGCTTGGTGCAGTTAGCTTATGTTATCGGAAGGGCGGATCCGTTATCCGTAATGATTAAGACCGAGGGTACTTCGGTTTTAAGTGAAGAAGTTTTAGTAAAATTAGTGCGTCAGAATTTTGAGCTTACTCCGAGAGGGATTATCGAATCTTTAAAGTTACGCCGGCCAATATATAGGAAGACTGCCAGTTATGGCCATTTTGGGCGATTGGAACCGGAGTTTACTTGGGAAAAGTTAGATAAAGTAGCGACGTTAAAAAAACAGGCACAGCGTTTATAATTTATTTTTAAAAAGAGAGGATAAGCAGCGATGAAATTTGATATTAAAGATTCAAAATTGGCGAAAAAAGGTGCCTTAAGAATTGAATGGGCGGCTAAGAATATGCCGGTCTTAAAATTAATTAAAGAGCGTTTTTCTAAAGAACGGCCTTTAAGCGGGCTAAAGGTTGCTTGTTGTTTACACGTTACGACTGAAACTGCGGTTTTGGCGGAGGTTTTAAAGAGCGGCGGGGCGGAGGTTTATGTTTGTGCTTCTAATCCGCTTTCCACGCAAGATGATGTTGCTGCAGCCTTGGTACATGATTTAAAAATCGGAGTATTTGCGATTAAAGGTGAAGACACAAAAACTTATTACGCGCATTTAAAAGCGGCTTTGGAAGTTAAGCCTGATATTACGATGGACGATGGAGCAGATTTGGTCAGTACCATTCATCAGCTCCCACCGGTAGTGCATGCTAATATTATTGGTGGCACGGAAGAGACGACTACCGGCGTTATTCGCTTAAGAGCTTTAGCCAAAGAAGGAAAATTACGTTATCCGATTATTGCGGTTAACGATGCTTTAACCAAACATCTTTTCGATAATCGTTACGGAACGGGTCAGTCTACTTTAGACGGAATTATTCGGGCGACAAATAAATTAATTGCCGGATCTAATTTTGTGGTTTGTGGTTATGGTTGGTGCGGAAAAGGCGTGGCGATGCGCGCTAAAGGTATGGGGGCAAGAGTAATTGTAATAGAGGTTGATCCTTTACGGGCATTAGAAGCGACGATGGATGGGTTTGATGTGATGCCGATTCGCGCTGCGGCTAAGATTGGGGAAATTTTTGTTACCGTTACCGGGGATATTAATGTTATTCGTCAGGAACATTTTGCGCTGATGCAAGATGGGGCGATTGTTGCTAACTCCGGGCATTTTAACGTGGAGATTGATATTCCGGGATTGGCGAAAATTTCAAAGGCAAAACGTGCGACGCGTGATTTTGTTGACGAGTATACTTTGAAAGATAATCGTAAAATTTATATTCTCGGAGAAGGAAGGCTGATTAATTTAGCGGCGGCTGAAGGCCATCCGGCTAGTGTGATGGACATGTCATTTGCTAATCAAGCTTTCTCGGCGGAATATATGGTGAAGAATTATCAAGGTTTAGCCAAGCAGGTTTATACTGTCCCGGAAGATATTGATAAAAATATTGCCCGGCTGAAACTTAAGGCAATGGGAATTAAAATTGATCTTCTTACTCCTGAGCAAAAGAAATATTTAGCGAGTTGGGAGATGGGGACTTGAAAATAGCAATTAGCTTGTCGGTAGGTAGGTATATAGTAGGTAAAATGTAGGGAGAATTGAAAATGGCGATAAAGAAGATTGCGGTGCTGACTACCGGAGGTGACGCTCCGGGTATGAATCCGGCAATTCGTTCGGTGGTGCGGTATGCGGTGCATCATAAATTAGAAATCATGGGAGTTTTTCGTGGTTGGTGGGGATTAATTAACGAAGAGCTTAAAAATTTTGATTCTCGCTCCGTGTCAGGAATTATTAACCAAGGCGGGACAATTTTAAAGACCGGCCGTTGCCCTGAATTTAAGACTCTCGAGGGACAGGAACGGGCTTACGCAACGATTAAGAAATTTAATATTGACGGTTTAGTGATTATCGGCGGTAACGGATCTTTTGCCGCGGCGCATAGTTTTTACGAGAAGTATCAAGTCCCTTGCGTGGGTATTGCCGCTTCCATCGATAATGATGTTAACGGGATAGATTATACGATTGGCACGGATACCGCGGTTAATACCGCTTTGGATGCGATTGATAAAATCCGTGACACGGCAACGAGTATGGAAAGAATTTTCGTGGTTGAAGTAATGGGAAGGGAATCTGGTTTCATTGCTTTGACGGTGGCTTTAGGTGGCGGTTGCGAGGATGTGCTAATCCCGGAAAAAGCATTTGATTTGGAAGTCGTGTGCCATGATCTCGTGCATGGTAATTTGATTGGAAAAATGAGCTGGATCATTGTTTTGGCGGAGGGAGCGGGTAAAGCCGCGGAGATTGCTAATAAGATTACTGAAATTACTGGCCTAGAAACTCGAGCCGTAGTTTTAGGGTATGTGCAGCGTGGTGGCCGCCCGACTTCTTTAAGCCGGGATTTAGCTTTGAATTTAGGTAAGGCGGCGGTGGATTGTTTAATTGCCGGAAAAACCGATATTGCTTTAGGTATGACTCAGGGAAAAATTGTTGAGGTTAGTTTCGCGCAAGCGATAAAAAAGAAAAATTTAAATTATGAAGAGTTTTATAGATTAATTAAAATCTTAACTTAAAAATAAGGAGAAATGAAAATGGGAAGAAAGCCGCTTGAAATTGATCAGATTGTTAAAGATTTAATTTTAAATGATGATCCGGTGATTAAAAAGAAGTTTGCCAAAAAGATTTGGGATATCGCTTATAAGGCAGGAATTTATCCCTCCAGTATTCATGATTATTATATTGCGCGCGGGAAGAATGAATTTAGCGATTCCACGGTTCCGGCAATAAATTTACGCAGCTTAACTTATGATTTAGCGCGGGCAATTTTTCGGGTGGGAAAAAAGAATAATGCCAAGGCTTTTATTTTTGAGATTGCTAAATCAGAGATGGGTTATACCGCGCAGCCTCCGGTAGAGTATTCGGCGGTAATTTTAGCTGCGGCAATTAAAGAAAAATATAGCGGCCCGGTGTTTATTCAAGGAGATCATTTTCAGGCAAATTTGAAAAAGTACCAGGAGAATTCGGAAAAAGAAATGGAAGTGTTAAAAGCTTTAATTACTGAATCCGTGGGAGCGGGATTTTTTAATATTGATATTGATTCTTCTACGCTGGTAGATTTAAGTAAGCCTAAGATTAAGGATCAACAATATTTAAATTATGAAGTTTGCGCGAAACTTACGCAGTTTATTCGCCGGATTGAACCTAAGGGTGTTACAGTTTCCGTGGGGGGTGAAATTGGCGAGGTGGGACATCAGAATTCTACTCCGGAAGATTTGCGCGCTTTTATGGAAGGGTTTAAACAGCGTTTACGTAAAGGGCTAACCGGAATTAGTAAAATTTCGATTCAGACCGGGACATCCCATGGTGGAGTAGTTTTACCGGATGGTTCAATTGCGCAGGTAAAATTGGATTTTGAAACTTTAAAGAAATTGGGTGAGATCGCGCGACAGGAGTTTGGCTTGGGTGGAGCGGTGCAGCATGGCGCTTCCACTTTACCCGAAGAGGCATTTCATAAATTCGCGGAATGTCAGGCTTGTGAGGTGCATTTGGCGACGAGTTTTCAGAATATGATTTTTGACTCTAAACATTTTCCCGAAGATTTAAAGAAAAGGATTTATGAATGGCTAAAGGTGAATGCTGCCGGCGAAGCTAAGGCGGGAGAGACTGACGAGCAGTTTTATTATAAGACC
>CAIVOB010000075.1 GCA_903907475.1 Candidatus Omnitrophota bacterium | reverse complement strand
TGTAAAACATGCTGATGATATGGGTGCAGGACTGATCATGGGAGGCGTTCTTTGGGATGGAAGTAATATCTATATTGGAACCAATGATGGGCTGATCACTTCCTCAAATTCAGGAAGCTCCTTTACAGTTCAAACCACTTCCGGCATCCCATCGGGACAAAAACTATGGAGTTTTTCAGGGGCCAGGAATGGCACAACCACCCGGTTTGTTTGCATCACTGCCAATACAGGTGATGTTTACAATGTGGTAATGCCCTGGGAATACTACGACTTCCCAAAAGGTGTATTTACCATGGACAATGACAACGGAACATGGGTTTCAAAATCAACAGGACTGGATTTCTCCAATGATTTTGTGATGTATACCACAATGGCAGAAAACGATGTTAATACAATGTACCTTGGCGGACATGACTACAATTTAAGTGCACCCTTGGTCTACAAATCCGCTGATGCCGGAACTACCTGGAATAAGGTTTTCAACACTCCAAATAATTCAAACATTATAACCGGTTGGGAAGGAATAGGCGGAGACAAAGTTTGGAGCTGGAGCGAGACCTGCTTTGGAATTACTGCTGCCCCGAATAATTCAAACAAGGTTTTATTTGGAAGTTACAGCAATGTTGAATCAACAACTGATGGCGGTACCACCTGGAAACAGGCCTATGTCAATAATTCTGATGAACATCCTGCCGGGTCACCTACTCCTCCAAAACAAACCTATACAAGCATCGGACTTGAAAACACCTCCTGCTGGCAGGTTTTCTGGAATGACGCAAACAATATGCTGGGTTGTTTCAGCGATATTGGGGGAATACGAAGCACAAATGGCGGTGAAAACTGGAGATATTCCCAAAGAAAAATACAATTAAACCGGCAAGGTAAGCGCCAAAGACTCCTAAAAGATTTTTCGGAGGAAAATTGGGATGCGAGGTATAAAAAACAAGGTCCAAACGATCAAAGCGTAAGAGGCTGACTAAAATCATCAGCCCAACTGCTACTAAAATAACGCCCTTAACCTCATTTAGTCTTCTTTCTCTCACTTCTAGAAATTAACTAGTTGTTTCTGCTTGCTTTTTGCTTAAATTAATTCTACCTAATTCATCAATACCGATAACTTTGACTTTAAATTCATCACCAACTTTAACTAATTCCTCGACATTCTTCACAAAAGTATTCGAGAGTTCCGAAACATGCACCAGGCCTTCTTTGCGGGGCGCAATCTCGACAAATACTCCAAATTGCATAATCCGCTTGGCCTTTCCCAGATAAATACGGCCCACTTCCACGTCTTCAGCAATCGCTTTAATCATCTTAATTGCCGCGTCAGATTTTGCCGCGTCAGTAGAACCTACTAAAACCGTCCCGTCGTCTTTAATATCAATACTGGCTCCGGTAGCAGCAATAATCGCTTTAATATTTTTACCTCCGGGGCCGATCAGTTCACCAATCTTTTCCGTGTTAATTTTTAAAACACTAATCCGCGGAGCAAAACTTGAAAGCTCTACCCGAGGAGTATTTAAAGCTTCGCTCATCTTGCCTAAAATAAACATCCGTCCTTCTTTAGATTGCTCCAAACAATCTTTTAATAAATCTAAAGAAATACCATCAATCTTAAGGTCTAATTGCACAGCGGTTACTCCAGAACGCGTGCCGGCAACTTTAAAATCCATATCTCCAAAATGATCTTCTAACCCCGCGATATCAGTGAGAATCGCAGTTTTATTGCCCTCTTTAACTAACCCTAAAGCTACTCCACCCACCGCTTCTTTTAGCGGCACTCCGGCATCCATTAAAGATAAAGTCGCGGCACAAACCGAAGCCATGCTGCTGGAACCGTTAGATTCTAAAATTTCCGAAACCACGCGAATCGTATAAGGAAATTTTTCTTTAGTCGGCATGACCGCCAACAAAGATTTTTCCGCTAAAGCTCCATGTCCAATTTCACGCCGACCGGGACTACGCACGGGCCGGGTTTCACCAACGCTAAAAGAAGGAAAATTATAATGTAACATAAATGACTTCTTCTTCTCTCCTTCTAAAGATTCAATTAATTGCTCATCTTCACCCGTACCCAAAGTGGTAACCGCTAAACTTTGCGTTTGGCCGCGGGTAAAAAGACTGGAACCATGCGTGCGCGGTAATACCGCGACCTCGCAAGTAATCGGACGGATCTCTTTAAAAGAGCGGCCATCAATACGAATATTTTCCTGAGTAATCATTTTCCGCACCTGTCTCTTTTCCACTTCATGCAGGCCAATATGAATATCCTCAGCTAAAAATTCCTCCGCGACAAGTTGAGTTTCTAAATCTTTAGTTAACAAAGCAATTTCTTCTTCTCTTTCTTCTTTTTTCACTAATTTATAAACCTGGGCCAATTTCTCCCGCGAAAGAGATTCAATTCTTTGCATTAAAGTCGCAGCGATAATTTTAAGTTCCACTTGAGCCTTAGGCCGGCCATACAAACGGGCAAATTCTTCTTGCAGGATAAGTACTGGTTTTAAACTCTCCATCCCGAATTTTACCGCGGCAAAATAAACCTCTTCCGAAACTTCTTTAGCTTTTGACTCCAGCATTACTACCCCGTGATTATTCCCCGCGACGACTACTTCTAAATCAGCATTCTCCAATTCAGCATAAGTAGGATTTAAAACAAATTCATTATTAATCCTGGCAACGCGGCAACTCGCCAAAGGCCCTTTAAAGGGAATATCTGAAATTGTTAAAGCCGCGCTGGCTCCGATCAAAGCTAAAACATTGGGATCAGTCTGGCCGTCACTAGAAAGCACCATCGCCATGACTTGAACTTCATTTAAAAATCCTTCAGGAAATAATGGACGAATCGGCCGGTCGATAAGCCGGGAACCTAAAATTTCACTTTCCGAAGGTCGCCCTTCACGCTTAAAGAAGCCTCCGGGAATTCTACCCGCAGCATAAGTTTTTTCTTGATATTCCACCGTCAGAGGGAAAAAATCCTGACCGACTCTAATACTACGCGACATACAAGCAGTAACTAAAATTACCGTTGACCCATAGGTCACCGTCACAGCGCCATTAGCCTGCTTGGCGAATCTTCCGGTCTCAAGAACCAGTTCCTCTTTACCAAATTGTAACCTCATGCTTTTATTTTCCATTATTTTCTACTCTCTTTTTTATAGATATGTTATTTTAACGAACCTTATTTTCTCAAGCTAAGCTTTCCCAAGATCTCTTCATACTTCTTCAGATCCTTATCCTTGAGATATTTGAGGAGTCTGCGGCGGCGGCTAACTAATAAAAGCAACCCACGACGAGAATGTAAATCTTTTTTATGCGACTTAAAATGACTGCCCAAATCATTAATTCTTTCCGTAAGGATCGCAATCTGCACCTCTGCCGATCCGGTATCCCGGGCATGAATTTTAAAATCATCAATTAATTTTGCTTTTTTTTCCTTTACCAAAACCAAGTTTCTACCTCCCTTTCTTGTGTGTTGATTATATGCTATACCCTTTGATAAGTCAATATTTTTATCTCTTAAATCTCACTTATTTTTTACTTAAAATTTCAATCAGCTTATCTAATTTTTGAATCACTAGGATGCTAAAATAAACAAACCACACCATTAACGCCAACGAAATTAATCCACCTAAAAAATTTGCACCGTAACCCATAAACTCTCCTTTTTATAATTTTTATATTCTACCACAAGTTAAGCGTTATGCAACTTAAAAATATTCTTAACTTACCTTTTTACGTTTTAACTTCGTTTTAATCTTTAATCTGCCTTTAGGAATAAGCTTAGCCTTAGCAGACTGTCTCTGCAAAATATCTAATTGCAATTTATGCGCGATTTTACTTAAAAGAATATGCCGGGCTAAAGCGCGATTCAAAAGTTGCGAACTCTGACTTTGACACTCGACTTCTAATCCCGTAGGTAAATGTTTTAAATGCACGCCAAGAGTAGTTTTATTATTCCGTTGTCCGGAAGAAGAATGCGGACGCATAAAACTTTCCACAATATCCTCTTCGCGCACCCCAAGCCTTGCCATTCTCTTCTCCAGGGTCATAGCAGAATCAAGCGCTCCAGGCATGACGGATTACTCCTTTAGCTGATCACTAACTTTCCTAATTAAACTTTCGAGTTCTTTAATTAACGGCATCGGCAAAATTTTTAGAACCTCTACCTCTTGTTTGAGCATCCGCAAATGACCTAAAAGCCTACTCACAGTAGCAAGTTTTCTTTTTTCTTGCGCCGCCTCCGGATCAAGCTCTTGTCTTTGACGAATGATAACACCCAAATTCTTTTTTAGCTCCGGAGCATCTTTACCAAGCTCAAAAATTTCTTTCTTTAATCCTTGATAATCAGCATCCAAAATTTTCTTACTTTTTGCCTGCCGTAAAATATCTACCGCTTCATAACTAGGAATTTTCGCCGGCTCCGGAGTTTGCGCCGCATCAGTTTTCAAATACTGCGGTTCCTCCTGCTCCAAGAAATAATAAGATTTTAATAACTTCATCGCCGTTTGCCTGCGAATTCCAATTTCTCGGCTGACATAAATATCGAAATTAAGATAACCCCACTCTTTATACATTTTATCTTTCCAAACTGAATATAAAGCGCGGCCCAATTCGATCCACGAACACTTAAATTGCTTAGCGCTCTCTAAGATATGATAACGGAAAGAATTGGCATCTAATTGTTCCATTTTCTCTTCTAAATTTCTTAAAGCTTTAGTTTTACCCGCTTCCATGATGTTTTCCTTTATTTTGAACCAAAAATACCTTTTAATTCTTTACCTAAATCCTTATATTGACTGATAATATCCGTGACTTTATCCACTAAATCCTGGGGCGATTGTTGACTAAGATTCTGCAGCGCAGCTTTTAAAATCACACTTTGAATTTTCTCTTGGCTTAAAGTCGGCTTATCTAACGCGGTTTGCAACTCAAACTCCAAATGCAAAGACCCTTTACGATCAGTAAAAAGATCCAAAGCATTCTTCGCTAAATTCAAATCCAAGGGAGCTTCTTCCTTATCTTGAGCAGCACTAAGTGCGTAAACAATTTTGGAAAGATTAAAATCCGTAACAATATTTAAAACATTATTCTGCGCTTTAAATTTTGAAACCAAATCCAAATTTGCCGAAGAAAGCTTTTTCTGCGAAATAAAATTTCCATAATAAGGCGCAAAATTTGTTACTTCCAAATTCTTAATTTCCAGTTGGGCATCCATGGCTTGAGCAAAGTAATCCAGCCAGCCGGAAAAAGAAATTTTTCCGTAAGGCGCCTCTTGCGGACTGACTAATTCCGCAGTAAAACTAAAATTAACTGCCAGCGAAGTAAGTGGCAAAGAAACTTTGGAAATCTTCAGATTCAACTTCTCAAGAATAATCTCTTTTCCTTCCGCGCTTACTTTTTTATCAATAAATTTAATTTTACCGTTTTGAACCTTGAGGCTGGTTAAAATAATCTGCGGCGCCGGACCGCCTTGAGTTAAAAGCGGCAGATTTAACTTACCCTGTGCCGATTGCTCGAGGTTAACGCTGGGCTCAATAATATCCAAACCATGAATAACCACTTTACCGAATAAAAACCCAAAAATATTCGGAGTAAAAGATAACTTTCTAATACTAAGCAAATTGTCAATCTTAAATTCTTCTAACGTTAATTTAAGCGGAAAACTTAAACGCACCTTCGCTAAACTGCTTTCCAGCTTGAGATTTTCTTTAATTTGAGTTTTAATAATTTGCGGGCCAAATACTCCCACGCAGATCGTCGCGGCACAAAATATTACCGCCAGGAGTAAAATCAAAACAATCATTATTTTTGTAATTTTGCGCATCGTTTTCTCTCTCTAAGATTTAGTTTTTAAAATTAACCCAGGGCGGAAGCGATTTTTGAGTGCACGGTATCTCTAAGTTGCGCAAAATCACCCGGGCCCAACCCTGCGGTTTCAATCGGAGCAAGCACGCAAAGCTTCACCGCAACCTTAGTTTTAAAGATCCAACTTCCCTTAGGGATTGCCGCGTGCGTGCCTTTTAAACAAATCGGCAAAATGGGCTTCTTTTCTTTAATTGCCAACTTAAACGCCCCATTTTGAAATTCACGCATTTCATCCGTGCTGCTGCGCGTGCCTTCCGGAAAGAATAATACTGACATATCTTTTCTTAGCCAAAGACTCGCCTGGTGATAAACCTGTTTAATACTGGTATAATCACCCCGCTTGAGCCGAATATGCTGAATAAGCCTTAAACACCAACCAATGAAAGGAACTTTAAAAAGACTTTCTTTCGCGACCCATTTAAACTGCATTCTAGTTTTATAAAGCACCACAATATCTGCCATACTCTGATGATTGGAAATAATCAGGTAAGTTTTTTGATAGTCAATATTTTCTAAACCACTGACCTCTAAATTCCAGTAAGGATTCAAAGCAATCAGAGCATTCGACCACCAAAAACATTGCCGATGCGTAATTTTCTTCTTAGGGTCAAAAGGAGCTAAAAGAATGGTTAAAACTAAAACCACAAAATAAAGCAGGACCGTCAGGAGAATGCTTCCTAGCCAAATACCAAGCGAAATAATTATTTTCATACTGTACTCTTATTTTTTACTTTAACCTAATTCGCCAGGGTTGTCAACTCCTATATTAGCGCATTACCGCCTGAGGACAAATTTGATTATAAGCACAATAAGTACAGGCTTTATACTCCGGTCGCGCGCTAAAATCCTGTTGACGAATCCCCAAAGCAACCTGAATAATGTCCTCTTTAATTGCCGCTAAATCACTTTCTCCGAGCTCATGCCGCCCGATAATTCCGGACTCCAAAAAATGCAGCTCCACCGCAAACGGTAAAATCCCAAAAATATGCTCATAGGCTAAAGCGTAAAGCGCTAACTGCTTATTTTCTTTAACTCGCTTGTCAGCATCCTTCTGAGTTTTAATTTCTGAAGTCTTAAAATCCACGATTACCGGCCCGGAGGCTGAAAGATCCACGCGATCAAAACGACCAACAATTTTATTTTCACTCCAAACAAAAGAAAAATCTTTTTCAATAAACTTTAAAGCGGCGTTCTGCTTTTCTTGGCGCGAATAAAATTTCCTCAAAGCCTCTTGGCCAACCTGAAAACGTGCGTTTTGATGCTGCAAATCTAGGAATCCCTGCGCCTGAAATGCTTGAGTAAAAAAATCCAAAAGTTCCGGTAAAGTTATTTTTTTCCCCCCAAGTTTACTTAAGAAATATTGACTCACTGCCGCATGCATCGCCCGGCCATAAATCACCGTGTGGTGTTCCATAATCGGAACGCGTAAAATATTGACATATTTATACTTTAAAGGACAAGTAAGATAATCATCGATCTGATAGTAGCTTAACGTCAAAAGTTTATCTTCAGGCCGCTCCACTTCTTTTAACCTCGGCGAGATAGCCAGCGGAGCAAAATGCGCGATACTTTGTAAAGCGGTAGTTTTTTTCTTGATTAAAGACTCTTCTGGTTTTTTCCCCAATGCTTCCAAAACGAACTGGCTCACTTTACGCAGACGCTTACCCCCATAATCTTCAGCACTGGTAAAATACAGTTCCTCCTTTGCCCGCGTCATGCCAACATAAAAAAGCCGCCGCTCCTCCTGAAGATGAAAATCACCGCTGGGCAATAATTCTTTGAGTAAAACATCCGGCAACTCAATTTGCTGCGCCCGCTTAGGAAGCGGAAACTTCCCCTGGACTAAATTAACCAGGAATACCACCCGAAACTCCAAACCTTTGGCCTTATGAATCGTTAAGATATTTACCGCATCCTGATCTAAATCCGCCTCAACCGTCGCTGGATCATCATGCGATTCAATCAGTAAATTTAAATGCCGCATAAAATTAATCACCCGATCCTCTTGGGCTACTAATTCAAAATCTCGCACTTGATTAAAAAACTTAGCAATATTTTGAATTTTAATTTCTTTCTCCAGGTTAGGGTCATGCGTTAAATATTTTAAATAACCCGTATCGGTCAAAAAAACGTAAAGCAGCCTTCCGGTAGTTTGCGCGCAAGAAACTTTAAGAAATTTGTCAATATCCGCCAGCACTGCGCGCGCCTTTTGCCGTGTGGCGTCGTGAATTTGCGCCAACTCCGGAATATTATCTAAATCCGTCAAAACATCGTAAAGCGTCTGATTTCTCCGCCGCGCGTAATGATTACATAATGCCAAATCTACCAAATTAAAATTATAAATATCAGAACTAAGCAAATAATATAAGCTTAAGGAATCCGAAGGATTGGCAATCACCCTTAAAAAATTAATACACAACTTCACCTCTTCCCGGGAATACAACCCCTGATTACCACTAAACTGCCAGGGAATATTTTCCATATTTAATGCTTGAATAAAACCTTGAGCGTCTGAATTGGTACGCACAAGAATCGCAAAATCCCTATACTTATACTTACCTAAACTTACTTTATCTTTTATAATCTTACTTACATTATCAGACTCCGCAGAATGCGTGTCAAAATGAAGCTGCTTGGGAATGGCTCCATCTTTAGTTAAACCTAAGAGCTGCTTATTAATTTTCGCCTTAATCTCAAAACGTTCCGGATTATTATATTGAATCAACTGGTAAGCGCTATCTAGTATCGGTTGCGTGGAACGATAATTCTGAATTAAAGTAATCTGCGCGGCATGCGAATACTCCTGAATAAAATTTAAAACATTACTGTAAGCTGCTCCGCGCCAACGGTAAATACACTGATCATCATCAGCAACCACGGTAATATTTTTATTTCCTCCGGCAAGCAGCTTAAGGATCTGAAATTGCGCAAAATTAGTATCCTGGAATTCATCCACCAAAAT
>CAIVOB010000074.1 GCA_903907475.1 Candidatus Omnitrophota bacterium | reverse complement strand
CTTTGTTGAAAAACCATCATAAGGCACCATCATGCAAATAAAACCTGAAATCTAGAAGACATCCAAGTATAAGTATGAATACCATTGGTAACATACTTTATTCTATCCTTATAATCCGGAAACTGAATATGCATTACTTTTTGATGATTATGCGAAACCGCATTAATCGCCGAGGAAATATTCATCGCCAATAATGTCAAGTTTGCTACCCCCGGTCTTTCCTTACCGAACTTCTCAATCGTTTCAGTATCTTCTTTTTTTAAAACCCGGTTTAAATCATCAAAAGAAAAACGATCGTGCCCGGCTTCTACCGGAGTATGACAAGTATAAACAAATTTAGATTTTAATTTTTCCAAATCTTCCGGCCCTAAATTACGCGCCTTGGCCACAAAAGCAAAAACCGCATGCCCCTCGTTAAGATGGTACAAATCAATATTATACCCTAACTCTTTTAGAGCACTCACGCCTCCAAAACCCAACAATACTCTTTGTAATAACTTTAAAAAAACATTATCACTCCGATATAGTTGGTCGGTTAAGTTTCTGGCCCGCTCGCTATTGGCCTCAAAATTAGAATCTAATAATACCAACGGCACAACGGCATCATGCTTATGGCTATAAACATAATACTTCCACAGCCGGAGAAAAACATCTTCACCTTTTAGGGAAATTTTAATCCTATTTTTCAAAGGAATTAACCCCGGATAAGTAAAAGGATCCCAACGAATTTTTTCCGGAGCCTGTCCGTATTTAAACCAGAATTTTTGCCGAAAATAACCTGAACTCCAAAGTATGCCGATACCGGCAACCGGCAATTTATAATCCGCCATCGTTTTAACCGTATCTCCGGCTAAAACACCCAAACCGCCGCTATAGATTGGCAAATCAATAATATTATCCGCCTGCAAAACAAAAAAATAATCTGCTACGCGAAAATTAGAAAAAACCGCATTTTCCGGAAGTTTATTAGTAGGATTTATCGGAAGCTGACTGGAAAATTTATTATAACAACTCGTGGCCAGGCCATACTCCATGGAGAAATAAGCAATTCCCCGCTCGCTTTCAGAACGCAGGCGTTTTTCGGCCGTCACAATCGCCTCTAAAGGCATGCCGAAATAATTATTATCTTTAATTTCCTTGGCGTAATGGCCATCATAATCGTCAACCTGCACCAAAGAATAAAATTCCGCTAAAAGATTATTTTTATCAGTCATGATTTCCATCTAAAATGTAAATAAATTCTCCCCCAGCCTTTTTCGGTTTTTTCTAAACGCGTATAAAGCTGGCGGATCTCTTTTTTATTCAAAAAATTTAAAATGCGCTTTTTTACGCTCTCGGCAGCAGTACCATAAGCAATTTCAACGATACTCGCCCGGCCACTCACTGCTTGCTGAATAATATCAGCAATTTTTTCTTCCATTCCCGGAACGACCGGAAAAAGATTCAGCTTTAACTTCATCGTTTAAACTTGCTCGGCGCTCTCGGAGGCCTTGTTGGAGCTTCTCCTCTATCGCTGCTGCTTTTACGCCAAGGCCTGGCCGCCGCGCCTTCTCTTTTTTCCCAAGGCTTAGCCGCACCTTCCGGTTTTCTCCAGGGCTTCGCAGAACCTTCAGATTTTTGCCAAGGTTTTGTCGCGCCTTCTGGTCTTCTCCAAGGCTTTGATACACCTTCTCTCTTTTCCCAAGGCTTAGCCGCACCTTCCGGTTTTCTCCAAGGCCGCGCTGCGCCTTCACTTTTTTGCCAAGGTTTTGCCACACCCTCTCTTTTTTCCCAGGGCTTGGCAGAACCTTCAGATCTTTGCCAAGGTTTCTCAGAACCTTCAGATTTTTGCCAAGGTTTAGCCTCTCTTTGAGCAGCAGTATCCGTCCAACGAGATTTCTTCTTCCAACGCAGAGGATTAGCCTTAAATTTACGCTCCGGAACAACAGCGGGCAGCCCGGCATCAACGCGCTTCTTCATAAAATTAATCGTTCGCCGGCCCTCTTTAAATTTTCCGGTTCTTTTATAAGTCAAATCCGAAGCCGCGTAATTTTCTCTACTATCACGCCGATAACTTCCTCGACGGCTAACAACCGCTCTGTCTTGCGGTTGGCTATCGCGATCCGTAAGCTTTCTGGGTGCTTTCGGTAAAGAAGCCATAACATTAATCGGCCGGCCTAATATTTCTTGGCCATTTAAAGCCGCGATTGCCGCTTGAGCCTGCGTTTCATCTGACATTTCCACAAACCCAAACCCCCGAGATTTCTTCCCTTTTTTCTCCATTACAATCGCCACGGTAACTACCGTGCCAAAAGCAGAGAAAACTTTTAAGACATCCTCTTCTTTAGCTTCAAATGATAAATTTCCCACAAAAATATTCATTATTCTCCTGTCTGTTTAAAAATACTAACCTTTTGAGCTTTAGTTTTATTATTATCAGAAATTCTAAAGGTAGACTTCTTAATCACTTTAAGAACACTCATTTATAGCAGAATTTGTCACAGAAAGCAACAGAATATCAGCAATTAAAATTAACCAAGGCAGCCTACTCTACTACTCTGCTTTAAAGACTTTCAGCCAAATAATAATTTTAGTGCCTTTCCCTAATTGGCTTTCCACATTAATTGATCCTTTATGCAAATCAATAATATTACGGGTCACCGAAAGCCCGAGGCCGGTACCTTTTCCGGGATCCTTAGTCGTAAAAAATGGTTCAAACATCCGCACTAAATTCTCCGGAGCAACCCCTACTCCGGTATCCTCCACTTCAATCGCCACAACATCCTCTCCCAATTTAAGAAAATCACTCTCCCGCCTCCCGGTGCGATTAGCAGATTCACTCACCTTAGTCAAATAAGTACGAATCGTAATCGTGCCCCCTTTCGGTATCGCCTGGATAGCATTAGACAAAACATTTACAAAAACCTGCTCCATTTTACCTTTATCCGCCAAAATATCCGGAAGATCTTTCCCGAAATCATTAATAATTTCGATATTTTCCATGCGCGCCATGTGCTGGATTAAAAGTAAAGAATTATCAATAATGCTGTTTATCTTTTCCAATTTTAGGTTTACATCCCCCGCCCGTGAAAAATCCACTAGCGCCCGAACAATATTATCGGCTCTTTTTACGTTACTAATCATCATGTTAATTACTTCGGGAATATCTCTTTCTGAAGCAAAGTCCTGATTTTGCAAATAATTACAACCCTGCAGCACAATCCCCAAGGGATTTTTTACTTCATGCGCCACTCCGCTGGCCAAGCGGCCAACCGCATCCATCTTCTCAGATTGAATTAACCAACCTTGCGCTTCTTTAAGTTTGGCGTAAGCCAACGCTAAATCATCTTCCGCTTTTTTTCTTTCCAAAACCTCCCGCGATAACTGATCCCGGGAAACCGTTATTTTTTTCAAACTTTCCGTCATGCGATTAAATGCCAAAGCCAATGTCCCCAATTCATCCTTGCTCTTCACCACAATTTTAAAATCTAAATTACCTTGCGCTAATGCCTGCGTGGCTTCCATTAATTTTTTTATCGGCAAAAGTATAATTCCCATAATAATAATCACGATTATTATCGCAATTAAAATCACAACCAGTGCCAAAAATGAAGTCGTTCGGGCAGACTCCGCTAAAAGTTCCTTGGAGCGGGCAAAAGATATTATTACCCGCGCCACCCCCACTCTTTGCGCCGCTAAAGATTTCGTATTATCATAAGAAAAATCTTTTTCGAATCCTCCACGATCGCTAATCTTAGTCACGATTGGAACACTGATAGAAAGATAACTCATATTATTAACTTTGAAATTCTCAACCGTTAAACGCTTCGCCTCCGTCGCCCGCTTAAGCACATCAAGCGGCACGGGAATTCTCCCTTGCTTCTGGGAGAAAGCCAGCACCTTACCGGTAGAATCATGCACTAAACAATAAGCCACATCCGGCTGTTCCATAATCCCAGAAACCAAATTTGATAAAACTTCTAAGTTCGCCGTCAAAACTCCGTATTCCGAATTATAAGCTAAATTATTAGCTAAAGAAATACCCATCTCCCGAAGATTATCCCGAATAATTCTCCTCTCGTGCTGAATAAAAAAAAGATAAAGCACGAGCGTTACTAAAAATATTAATGTCGTAATGGCAATAATTAATTTTGCGGTTAAACTATTTTCTTTCTTTAACATAAATTATTGATAAACCTCTTTTGCTTGATTCATAATTTCCAAGGGAATATTTATTCCGATCAACTGGGCAATTCTCTGGTTAACTACCAGCATCACTTTTTTTGGTTCAACACTAGCAATCAACTTCGGGTCTGCTCCTTTTAAAATCCTGATTGCCAATATTGCCGATTGCCTGCCGATATTAACATAATCGCATTCCAGAGCAAATAACGCCCCCGCTTTTACATAAGATGAAGAAAATGCCATAAAAGGGAGTTTATTTCTGATTAAAGTTAAAATGATATACTCCGAAGACTGCACATTATAAATTAAATTATCCGCCTGCGCCCAAAGACAATCTACTTCTTTCACGATTTCATCCAATAAGCGCGGCACATCCGTTCCGGCATTCACCGGTTTAGCGACAATTGCTAAACCATATTTTCTACCCACCATCGCCACCCGCTTAATCCATTCATAATCCTTAGCATTATAAAGCACCCCCACGCGCTTAACAGACGGAAGCACTTCTTTAAGTTTTTTAAATTGCACCTCCAGCGGAATATCTAAAGAAACTTCGACCGTACTATCCCCCAGCCCTTCGGGGTTTCCACTAACCCCGCTCTTAACCGGGCTCAAAACCATTGAAGAAATTATCGGAACCTCTTTAAAATTTTCCTGAGCAAAAAGTGTCGCTTTTGTCCCAATTGCAAAAATTAAATTCGGTTTCAAAATATTAATCTTATTTACCAGTTCACCCTGATTATCTTCAAAACTACCCAAATCAAACTGATACAAAAATTTTTTTACTCCACTATCTTTAAGCTCTTGCTCAAAACCGGAAAAAGCCTGATTATAAGGATTCACGGATTTTATAGAGACCACCGCGATTACCGGCTCCAAAGCATAACTCGCCACGTTAGGTAAAAAAATAAAAAATGTTACCCCGAGAATGAAAAAACTTAAGATCTTTTTCATAAATAACTTTTTCAACATTTAAAATTGATATTTAATCGTGCCTAATACTTCTCGCGGCACTGCCACCGTTGAGGTTCCGCTAGCATATTCAAAATGACGCGGCTCTAAAGCATTAAGTACCGAAAGGCTGACTTCCATCGCGTCCTTAAATAATCTTTTGGCGATTTTTATATCTAATTTGCTATAGGAAGGGACTTTTACCATTTGAAGCGTTATCGAATCTTGTGGCCTAATACTCCCGACAAAAGAATATTTTAAATCAATATAACTAGGCAAATAAACCTTATCCATAGATAAGGTTGTTCCAAAATTAACTTTTTGTTTCGGATCAGCATTCACATATTGCTGCTCCCGGTCATTAACATTCAAAAACGAATGGTTTAAATAAAATTTTACCCAAGAATAAGGGCGATACTCAAAACTGGTTTCCACGCCTTCAACTGTTGCTTTATTACCATTTCCAAAAGTAATGCTATAAGGAAACGGAGTAATAACATAATCTCTGATACTATGAATACTATTAACAAATACTTGAAAATCAAAAGTTAATTTTTTCTCCAAAAAATCTGCCCGATATCCCAACTCATAAGCATCAATACTTTCTCTTTTAAGACTAACATTACCATTTATTGGCCAAGTATCAAAATAAGATTCTACGAGACTCTGCGCATGATATGCTCGGCCATAAGTTGCCCGAATGTAATGCGACCCAAAAAGATTATACATCGCTGTCTGACGAGTAGACCATGCCGAACCGGTATAATCATTCTGCTCCCACTCTAAACCGGAATAATAAGTTAATTTATCCGTAATTTTAATCGCATCCTGAATAAACGTACGATAAATATTATCCGTATGGTTTTCAGTCGGATCGGTCATATTAAAAGCCCGCGCTTCATTACGGCGATAATTACCTCCCCAAACAATTGAATTCCGGTCCCCAACCTTAAAATTATGTTGAAACTCCAAATCGAACTGATTATATTTTGCCTCACCACCATTAGGAAGGACACCGCTAGCAGGAAAAATCCTTTCTCCCCAAAGAGTATGATACGCCTGCACAAAAAATGCCGAATCTTCAGAAAGCTTCTGATTATAACGCAAAGTCTGAAAGCTATTTTGTGTCACCCCATCACTACCAGTATTATTTGGAGCTAATCCCCGATCACCAAACTTACCACCGGTTAAAAATTCTAAATTAACATTATCATTAAAAGTATACCGGGAACGAAAATTTAATGAATTCATTCTTTGAGCATCTAAATAATCTTTTCCACTATCATTACCAAAACCCAAAGAATTATCCCGGGCATAACTTAAACGATAATCAAAATTACCGATCGAATCCCCAAAACGACCCAGATATTGTTGCGTACTATGCGTACCAAAAGTAGTTTTCGCTAAAACTCCTTTGGTATTCTTAGCGTCCTTAGTGATAATATTAATCACGCCATCAAAAGCATTAAAACCATAAAGCACTGAGTTTGGCCCGCGCATAATCTCAATCCGTTCGATATCTTCCAGTAATATCGGCTGATCCCGCCACCAAACTCCTTGTGTATAAGGACTAAAAATGCTGCGGCCATCCATTAAAACCTGGACTTTATTGGAATACTTATCGTTAAACCCTCTAATCGCCACCCCCACCGTATTATTAGATAATTGAAAAACATCCACTCCCGGCTGACTACGCAATAAATCCCAAATATCCATGTACCCGGAATGCGCGATCTCGCTAGCCGTAATCACCGAAATTGCCGCCGGAGCCTGAGTAATTGGCTGCTCCATCCGCGTCGGTAAAACGACCATTGGAATCTCCTCAAAAAGCACATCCTCTAAAGCAATATTCCCGCCATTTGCCGCCAAAACATTTGTGAGGCTAAAACCTAATAACACTAAAGAGACAAAAGCATATTTTAGAAATTTACTCATTTTCTCTCCTTAAATTATTAATAAACTTTAAAAAACAAAACCCAAGTCACTGTCTTTACTGACACAGATACTTGGGCGCTAAAATTTTTTTTAAAATAGTTTTTCCGACGATTATATTTCTTGGATAATTTCATTATTCCCCAACAATAATAATGGCCTTCCTTAGTTCTCTATTGCTTTAATTATAGTATAATTTATCGACTAAGCAATAATTTATTTTCTTCAATTCCACTATTTAATCCGATAACCTAATTTCACTAATTCCTGGGCAATTTGTTCTCGAAAATCTCCCTGTAGCTCAATCACATAGCCTTTGACTGAGCCTCCAACACCAAAACGCTGTTTTAATTTCTTCGCCAAGCCCAGTAAATCCGTTTCATTTAAAGCTAAACCTGAAATTAACGTTACGCCTTTACCTTTGCGGTTTTTCTCATAACCTAAACGCGCCGCGCCATCAGTCTGCGGTATCGCCGCTTTCTTTAACTCCCGGCAAACGCATTTACTCTTGGCCTGAGAACATTTCAGGCAGACCGCGCCTTTGTCCGTAGTATAAACTAAATTTGAATTCTCTTCATTCTCTGGTATCATTTTTTCCTAAAAGTAACTGCCACCGGTTGTTGCCACGAGGCACACTGGCCCAATACCAGTCCGGGCCAGGTGTGGATAAATTTTACTTTGCAGGATCACTCACTCTGCCCATAAACAGAATATTGCCCATTTCTTTATCTTGAATTATAAAAATAAAAGCATGATCAGCTTTAAATATTTTTGGTGGCATTGACATACCTTTACCTGCGAGCATCATTACAGCTGTTGCCGCAGCTGCTTCCGTACCCTCTTCATTGACTTCAATAAAAGCTTGATGGACTATTTCGTCAATATGCAAATCTCTTTTACCCGTCATTCCAGAAAAATCCGCTTCCCCTTCAAAATCTATTCCCGGAGTAAAAGCAGCTAAAACCCCTAAGCTCTTAAGATCTTGTCGCATAAAATACTTATTTTCAAATTTAAATTTAGGCAAATAAACATCTATTTCCTGATTTCTTAATTGTCTTTTCCATTCTGATAACTTTTCCAAACTTAAACTCTCTTCCAATACTTGCAAGTTATCACCCTTGGGAAGAAGTATTAACATCGCCAGCTCATTGCCTTCGTAAGGTAATTCTAAAATTTGAAAATCCGGCGTTTCCAGATAATTAAAATTTGCTTCTTCACCGGATAAATGCATCATCGGTACCTTAATTCTATTGTCCGCACTCACACTGAATTCTTCTTCTTGGGTATAACTTTTTTTAAATTGTTTAAGCCAAAAACCCTTAAAATAAATCGCGTTAGTCAAAACTAACCGCGTCAAGCGATCAAGGCCGGGAATTAAATCTTTTATCTTGCCGTTTGTTCTTTCTTCAATCCATTCATTTATTATTAAACAGGAGTTTCCCGGATCAGCTTTAAAATCTAAATTAGTCGCGTTCCCGTCATAATAATTTTTGATTAAACTAAAATAATCCGGCGTAAAAACATAATCTTTTTGCGCCCACAAAGCATTAGCCAAACACAGTTGATATTTCTTATCCTTTTTATTAATAAAATTATTTACCTTTACAAAAGCTTCCCGACGCAAAGAATCGTCTTTGGGAAAATGAAAAACTGACTGTATCTGTTCTGCGGTCTCTCCTCTTGCCCCCTCATAAGCCATGGCAACTGCGGAAGAGATACTATAAGGAGAAAAGAAAACATTACCATCTTTTAACTTATATTTAGCATAAAGCTCAAAAGCGAATTGATTATTAGCATCTACCACGCTGTTTACTTCTTGAGCAAAGACCGTAGAATAAAAAACCATCACGCTAATCGCTACCCCTAAGAAAGCTATCTTAAAAATTTTACTCATACCTATATCCTCAATTTATTTTTTAAATTATCTCACTAAACTCCATTGAGTTTAGCATTAATAATCTCATTAACTAGCATTTTAATTTGGTAAAATATCAAAAATTTTCTTAAACTCTACATTTTCAAATCCCTTTACGGGCATATTAGTGGCATATTGATAAGCCAATGCCACAAATATTGTCTCAGCGGTAGAAAAAACACACGTTATTAATAACACTGCCAAAACAAATAGTATTATCGCGACGAATGAATGTAAAGCAAAAACTAAAAAAACAAAAGGCAAGCAAACAAGCGCCCCAATTATATGAAAAGTAAAAGTAGCGCTAACACTCTCCCCCCAGCTATTTTTTATTAACCAAATGGAACGTTCGATAGATTTAAAGACACCCAAATTCTCATATACCATGACCGGAATAATAAAAAATGTTGCCAACGACCAAAGCACTCCAAAAATGCCTCTTACGATACCACTTAAAATATTATGTTTATTTTCTAAATTCTTTAAGAGCACTCCGACAGTCGCGGAAATTAAAGCCCAGGTTAGAATCGAATGCAATCTCGTGAAACTAAAAAATATTCCCTCT
>CAIVOB010000073.1 GCA_903907475.1 Candidatus Omnitrophota bacterium | reverse complement strand
GCAAAAAGAAGACTTAAAGTAAGAACGGCCATAAAAGCTATTTTTATTCTTTTCATGTTGTTTTATTTATTTTAGGTTTTATTTTTGTAAACACTATTATTACAGCTAAATAAGACACAACTGCAAACACCAATGAAACAACAAAATAACCAATTATAACCGGTAACATAATCTTTAACGCTGAGAATTTTAATAAATTAACCTACCCGTGCAAATATTAATTATAATTATGTCTCGCTTTTTGCCCTTACGGTACAAAAATTATATCACTTCCATCTTCTCTTTAGACCAGATATGTTTTTACACCGGTCAATCTTTTGCTTTAGAATTTAACAACCTTATAAAAAATCCTTTTTGCTATTTCAGCCACAGCCATATACAAAACAATAATCACTCCTAAAATAACAAAAAACATAGCGGGCATATGACCAAAACCCAATAAACCTGCCAATGACGTAAAAGGCAAAATCAATGTAACGCACACCACACTTAACGTAGCTATCAACAAATACCTACCCGGTGCGCTTTTAAAGAATGGCCGGCGTGTGCGAATAACAAGTACGATTAATGCCGCAGAAATAACTGATTCCAAAAACCAACCAGTCCTGAATTGATCCGTCGTTGCATGTAAGAAAAATATGAGTACACCAAAGGTGAGATAATCAAAAATAGAACTAATAAGGCCAAATACGATCATATATTTGCGTATAAAATGAATGTTCCAACGCCGTGGTAAATCAACACTCTCTGCATCCACGCTATCAGTGGCAATCGCCATTTCTGGGAAGTCAGTCATTAAGTTGGTCATTAAAACCTGCTTGGGCAATAACGGTAGAAAAGACAAGAATAACGAAGCTCCCGCCATACTAAACATATTCCCGAAATTTGCACTCGTTGCCATAAAAACATACTTGAGGGTATTGGTAAAGGTCACCCTTCCTTCCTTAACTCCCTGTACCAGAACGCTCAAATCCTTCTCTAACAACACAATATCGGCAGCTTCTTTAGCAACATCCACCGCGCTCTCTACGGAAATCCCCACATCCGCCGCATGAAGGGCCGAGGCATCATTAATACCATCACCCATATAGCCAACCACATTACCCGCCTTCTTAAGTGCTAAAATAATACGCTCTTTTTGATTAGGTTCAACTTCGGCGAAAATATTCGCCGCCATTACCTGATTAATTAATGCCGCATCGCTCATTTGACGTAAGTCAGCTCCGCTGAGCACACAAATATTGGATAGCCCGATTTGTCGGCCAATCGCAGCAGCAACCGCCTGGTTGTCACCAGTAATAATTTTCAAAGAGATACCCAACTGCCGCAGCGAGCTAATCGTTTCTGCGATGCGTGGCTTTAGCGGAGCTGCAAAAACTAGTAACCCTAAAAAAATCATCTCCGATTCATCGGTCCTATTTATCTTATCAGATCCTATTTTTTTATAAGAAATCCCCAAAACACGCAAACCGTCCTTGCTTAAATCATCCACACGTTTAAGAATTTGTTCCTTGACGCCAGCCATATCTATAATTTTCCCATCTCCCATATCCACCGATGAGCAAACATCGACAATATTTGCCAATGCGCCTTTGGTGGTCATCAAATGCTCATCAGCCTTAGCCACAAGGATACTTAATTTCTTACGGGCAAAATCATAAGGAATTTCATCCAATTTCTGATAACCCGCCAGATCAAGCTGACGGTAAGATTTGATCGCTTCATCGATAGGATTATTAAAACCCGTTTCATAATAAGAATTCAAATACGCATAAAGCAAAACTCTATCATTAGGTTGTCCGGTAATATCCAGGGCAGACTGCAAAATGACTGATCCTTGAGTCAATGTCCCGGTTTTATCGGAACACAATACGTTCATGCTGCCAAAATTTTCGATCGAGGCCAACCGTTTAACAATAACTTTCTGGCCAGCCATGCGTTTGGCGCCATGGGCAAGATTTATGCTAATGATCGCAGGTAACAATTGCGGCGTCAAACCCACGGCAAGAGCTAAAGAAAAAAGGAAAGCTTCCAACATCGGCCGAGCCAAATAAACATTGATTGCAAAAATCACGATAACCAGGACCAGTGTTATCTCCATCAGGAAATACCCAAACTGCCGGATGCCATGTTCAAATTCAGTTTCCGGAGGCCGAAGCTTTAGTTGTTGTGAGACTTCCCCGAATTTGGTTTTCTTTCCGGTGGTAACCGCCACCACTTTGCCACTACCACTAACAACATGCGTTCCCATCCAGAGAACATTATTCCGCCCAGATAAAACGGTATCAATCGGCAGAATCCCTGGCGATTTTTCGGCCGGATATGTTTCTCCCGTAAGTGTCGCTTCATCCACGAATAAATCTCTAGATTCCAGAATCCGACAGTCCGCCGGGATGACATCCCCGGCATTCACTAAGATAATGTCTCCTGGAACCACCTTCTCAATAAAAATATCCGTCGGTTGATTATTACGCAGTACTTGCGCCTTTATTTTTACGATTGAAAGCAGTTTCTCCACCGCACCCGCAGCACTTACCTCCTGCAGAAAACCCAAGAGTCCACTGACTAAAACAATCATCAGAATAATTAAGGCGTTCGTGCGATCATGCACAAAAAAAGATAACCCGATCGCAAACAAAAGAATGAGAGTAATCGGGCTTTTAAATTGAGCTAAAAAAAGCGTTAAAACATCATTTTTCTTTTTGGGTTTTAGAAGATTGTCCCCGTAACGCAAAATCCGTTGATTAGCATCCTCGCTTGTCAATCCCTCGATTTTTGTTTGAAGCCGTACAAGAAGTTCCTCTACGGGAATACTCCAGAAATCAGATTCAGACGGGTTTATTTCCGACATTTTCTTTTGTCTCCTCACAAACAGTTTAACTGACTATGTAGATATTTGCACTGTACAAAAATCATATCTGTATATATTGCAAGTTAAATCAGTCGTTTTTCAATTACCTTTTAGTGGTATTATACTCCAAGATATCTCGCCTTCAAGACATTCCATAGGACTCTGCAAACAACTCAAGAAGGAATGACGCAAGAAAATCTGAACAAACAAATAGAAGCCTGGCAAGCCCTCTCTCAAGAAACTAACCTTTAATCAATTAATACTGCACTATTCTATATAATACCAATTTATTGAAACAATATCTTAAGAATTGTTGCCTAAATCTCTTTATATAGAAGCCATTATAAAAATGCCAAGTCCGAGATAATTAGCGCTATTGCACCTGTTGTGTGGCTATTTTGTGCGGTTTATATAATGCCCGAAGGAATGATTATTTATTTAAAGATGAATCCAAGCAATCTACTCCCTAACTCTTTGCAACGTCGGCACATAAAAAATCCCCGACGGAGAAACTACGTCAGGGATTAATTGATCCTTATCTCTCGACGGAGATAGAGCGAGATGGTTGTCCCACTTGGACTCGAATCAGGACTTCCTTCATCTTGCCCACACTTAACCAAACTTAACCTAGCGTATCTCTCCTCTTCGAAATATATTACCGCCTTCCCTGACTGGACTCGATAAACTATATCTCTGCGAGATCTCCACACGGACTCGAACTTTTTGTCATTTATAGCATCTCCTCAATAATTTCTACAGCATCTTTTACAAATTTCGGGCAACAGGTATCGTGAATATTCTTCTGTTTAGCTACTTTCATCCCTTCCGTGGTACTGATATCCACTCCCAGCAATTCTTTGCACACAACTGAACCATTCCGTGATTTAAATTTCTCAGAAAACTCCCGTACAAATTTATATGTTTTCTCTTTTGCTAATAAGTCAAGAATATCCGACCTGCCGTACTTAAGTCCAATAACCATGTAGGCACCCGTAACCGCACCACAAG
>CAIVOB010000072.1 GCA_903907475.1 Candidatus Omnitrophota bacterium | reverse complement strand
TATAATTTATCGAAGGACTGGGCGTAGACTTGCAGTTCTTTTTCAATTTGGGTTTTTATTTTTAAAAACATGATTTTATGTTAACATATAAAAAATGATAATGCAATTAATTTGGCTCAACTTTTAATGAAGAAAAAAATTATTATTATTGGCGGTGGTTTTGCCGGCATAAGCGCCGTTAAGCGTTTAGCTATCTCCGGATTAGATTTAGAGCTCACTCTTTTGGATAAGAGGGAGTGTTCGGATTTTCTACCGGTCGTTCCGGATATTATCGGGCGCGCGGTTAACCCGCGGTTTCTAGAGTCACGGATTAAAGCTGAACTTTCGAAACGAAAATTTAATTTTGTTCTCGATGAGGTTGTGGCAGTTGATTTTGAATCTCAAACAGTCAAGACGGTTCTTTCTAGCTATCGTTATGATTTTTTATTAATTGCCAGCGGCAGTCAGACCAATTTTTTTGGCCGGCAAGATTTGATGCATAAAGTTTCCGTATTAAATAGTGTTGCTCATGCTAAAAGTTTGCTGGGGGTTTTAAGAGAAAATAAATTTGAAAATTTAGTTGTTTCCGGAGGAGGTTATACCGGTGTAGAGTGCGCCACGAATCTTTGGCTTTATTGCAAGCAGAATAAATTGGTAAAAAAGATTTATATTATTGAGCGTGCTGCGAGAATCCTAGCTCCTTTGCCGGAATGGATGAAGAAAGACGTAGAGAAGAGCTTAAAGAAAATGGGAATTGAGATTTTAACTAATTCTACAGTAGAAACGGTTGAAGAATCTTTAGTGAAGGTTTCTACCGGGCAGTTATTGGAAAAGTGTTTATTAATTTGGGTCTCGGGGGTAGTGACGGCTGATTTCATACAGAAACTTATGGTAAACAAAGGCACTCAAGGAAGGTTAATCGTGGATGAATATTTAAAGATTAATCAAAATTGTTTTTGTGCCGGAGATAGCGCGTTTTTTAAGCAAAAAGATAGTGTTTTACGGATGGCAGTGCAATTTGCTCTAGCGCAAGGGGATTGCGCGGCTAAAAATATTGCGCGCAGTATTAAGGGTGAGAATTTAAAAAAATTTTCTCCTTTAGATTTAGGTTTTATTTTGCCGCTTGCCAATAATCGTTCTTGTGGCCAGATTTGCGGTTTTAAAGTCAAAGGCCGGTTAGCTACGTTATTACATTTTTCGATGTGTATTTTTCGTCTTCCGGGAATTAAAAATAAAATCGGATTAATGGCTAATTTGTTAAATTTTAAATCAGCGGTTAATAAAGGAGGTAAAAAATGTTAGATTGGGGATTACTAATTTTACGTTTAGGTTTAGGAAGTATGTTTATGGCGCATGGATTACAGAAGGCTTTTGGATTTTTTGGCGGGCCGGGAGTCAAGGGGTTTTCGCAGATGCTTTCGAGTTTAGGATTTTTTCAGCCGTTGTTTTGGGCTTATTTGGCGGCGTATTTAGAGCTTTGCGGGGGGTTACTTTTAATTTTAGGTTTATTTACGCGCGGGACAGCGCTGTTACTTTTTATTTTAATTACCGTGGCAAGTATAAAAGTACATTTGGGTAAGGGTTTTTTCTTGTCAAATGGCGGGTTTGAATATACTATGATTATCGCGTCAGTTTGTTTAGCTTTGCTTTTAAGCGGCCCGGGAAAAATTGCGCTGGGAAGGTAATAATATGAAGAAAATTATGAAGTCTTTTCTATTTTTTTTATTGGGGAGTTCTATTTTACCGATGGTACTTTTGGCAGAAGTTCAGCCGGAGTCACCAAAGTTAATAATTTTTCATTCTTTGAGCTGTCACCGGTGTGAGGTCGTGAAAACTAAGATTATGCCGCTGATTGAAAAGGAGTTTGCGTCTCAAGTCGAATTCGATTACCGGGAATTAGGAAACGTGGAAAATTATAAACTGCTTTTGGGTCTTATGCAACAGTATCGCTCTCAGGTTGAGTTTAAGATTCCGATTTTTTATTTTCAAGGTAAATTTATTAATGGCGAGGGAAAAATTTATACTAAATTAGAGAATTTGATCAAGCAGGGTTTAAAAAAGCCAGGGGCAGGTTTAAGTTTAGTGCCCGCGGATTTAATCGCTTATTTTAAAAATTTTGTTCCTTTGTCGGTAGTAGCGGCCGGTTTAGAAGACGGGATTAACCCCTGTGCTTTTACGGTGATTGTGTTTTTTATTTCATTTTTAGCTTTGCAAGGGTATCGCAAAAGAGAATTAATTGTGATTGGATTGTCTTTTATCTTTGCGGTATTTTTAACTTATCTTGCCGTGGGATTAGGAATCTTTAATTTTCTTTATCGTTTTCGCGGCCTTTGGGGAGTGACGCATTTCTTGAATCTGACTTTTGGAGCAGCCAGTATTGTTTTTGGGATTTTAGCGTTTTATGATTTTATTAAATTTAAGCGCAGCGGTTCCACGGAAGGGCTGGCTTTACAATTACCGAAAACGATTAAAATGAGGATTCATAAGGTGGTAGGATTTTTCTATCGCAAAGATCGTAATGAAAAGGGGGGAGCTAAATCTCATGGCTTAACGAAATTAATTTTGAGTGCTTTGGTGACGGGTTTCTTGGTTTCTTTATTAGAGGCGGTTTGTACCGGCCAAATGTATTTACCGACGATTGCTTTTGTTCTAAAAGCCAGTGAGTTTAAAATACAGGCCCTGGGGTATCTTTTGCTTTACAATGTGATGTTTATTATTCCGCTATTGGTGATTTTTGTTTTTGCGCTTATGGGGACGACGAGTTCCCAGTTCACGGAATTTTTAAAAAGGCATTTAGGATTTATTAAGATTGCCATGGCAATTTTGTTTTTTAGTTTAGGGGTCTTTTTAATCTGGAGGGGTTAATGCGTAAGCGACTGGTTTTAGTTTTAGTTTTGACTGCATTTTTACAGCTAAGTTGGGCCAAAGAGGAGCCGGTTAATCCTTTAGCGTGGGATTTTGGGGTAGTAAGTGCCGGGACAATTTTAAAACACAGTTTTGTTTTCAAAAATGAGACGGCTAAAAATTTAAAAATTAACAGCGTGCATTCATCTTGCGGTTGTACAGTCTCAAAATCGGATAAGGAAATTTTAGCTCCTCAAGAAAGTACTAATATTAATGTTACTTTTAATTCCAAAGGGTATAATGGAGATGTGCAGCAGTTTATTTATGTTAATACTGATAACGCGGAGTTTTCTCCGGTAAGATTTGATATTAAAGCTAAGGTTTTTAAGCGTTAAGTTCTAGGAAAGGAAAGAGAAAAGATGTGGTCATTACAATTAAGGATGTGGTTATTGGTAACATTATTATTTGGAGTAATTTATGCCCTGATTGTTATCATTGGGAGTAGTTTTCTCCATGTGGGAAATTTTAGTTTTTATTTAATCATTTCGGTTGTGATGATGGTGATTCAATATATGTTGGGCCCGAAGATTGTGGAATGGAGTATGCGGGTAAAATATATTACGCGCGTTGAGAATCCACGCTTATTTCAGATGGTTGAAGCTTTAAGCGTGCGCGCTAATATTCCCATGCCCAGAATTGGTGTCGCGCAAATCGATATTCCGAACGCTTTTGCTTTCGGGCGTTCGCTTAAAGATGGCAGGGTTTGTGTCACAAACGGAATTATGAATTTGCTTAGTGATGAAGAACTGCGAGCGGTTTTGGGGCATGAATTAAGCCATTTAAAGAATCATGATGTTTTGACGATCACGTTACTCTCCGTTATTCCGATGGTGATGTACCGCATTGCCTGGCAGTTTTTATTTTATGGCCGGCGGCGAGATGAGCGGGGAGGCAATACGGTTTTAATTGGCCTGGCGGCTTTTTTCTTTTATTTTCTCACTAATCTTTTGGTGCTTTATGCTTCGCGAATTAGGGAATATTTTGCGGACCGCGGGTCGGTACTTTTAGGTAATCACCCTAAGGCTTTAGCTTCAAGCCTTTATAAACTTGCTTATGGTTCAGCAAAATTAAGCCCGGAGTCTTTAAAGCAAACTGAAGGGCTAAAGGCGTTTTTTATTAATGATCCTTCGCAGGGCCGTAAGGAAGTTTTGGAATTGTCTCAGCTGGATTTAGATAAAAATGGAATTATTGATGCTGCTGAGTTAGAGCTGCTGAGAAAATCAAATATTCGTTTGAAATTAGGGGATAAAATGATGGAGCTTTTAAGCACGCATCCTAATATGCTTAAACGCATTAAGAAACTTTCGGAATATACAGTGCAGTAATAATTAATTGGGATTATTAGTCAAATTAGGGCCGGATCTTTTACTTGATCCGGCCTTTTTTATTGAAAGTATTCTGTGAATTTAGCGGGTCCTGTCTTGACTTGGTTTTCGCGGGTACGCTTGTTGCGCCCCAGCGTGGCGCAACTGCGCTCGGGTCGGCTGCGTCGCTCTCTGACTTAAATGTAACGGAACCATGCCCGCTCCTTGCCTTTACGCCCCGCTCAAATCCAAGTCCAGCCACCCGCTAACAGACAGATTTAGTTTATATTTTGTGCGGAGGATATTGTGGAGCGTGCATTAGAAGTTTTTCGGCACTCCGCAATTTAATCAATAGTGTGCAAGGACTTACGACGAACGGAGGACACTTCACTTAGCGAAAGTCATCCGGGAGTGAGTCGTAAGCCGC
>CAIVOB010000071.1 GCA_903907475.1 Candidatus Omnitrophota bacterium | reverse complement strand
TTTATGAAGATTGCCTTTATTGGGCAAAAAGGAATACCGGCTAAGAATGGTGGCGTTGAAAGATACGTTGAAAGCTTAGCAACTAAACTGATTAATCTTGGTCAGACGGTTTTTGTGTATAATCGCGTTGATTATTTGCCAAATAGAATTTCTAATTTTAAGGGAGTAAATATTATCAATAAAAGATATATCCCTGGTAAAAATATTGCTAACATAACTCATACTTTTTTATCAGTTTTAGATGTTTTAAAACGTGATGTTGATGTTATTCATTTTCAGGGGATCGGACCTTCTCTTTTATGCTGGTTGCCGAAATTATTAAAACCAAAAATTAAAATCGTCGGAACTTTACATAGCTTTGATTATGGTAATAATAAATGGGGCGGCTTTGCTAAATTCATGTTACGTAATGGCGAGAAATTAATGTGCCGATATGCTGATGAAGTTATTGTTTTAACTGTTTTTATGCGCGACTATATTAAAACGAAATATAATCGCGACGCGATCGTTGTTCCGAATGGAGCAGATTTATATGAAGATACGGCCAGCGATAAAATTGCCGCTTGGGATTTAAAAAAAGGTGAATATATTTTAAGTGTTTCCCGAATCATCAAATTAAAGGGCTTGCAGTATCTAATTGCCGCTTATAAGAATTTAGCCACTGATAAAAAATTAGTGATTACTGGAGATGGCGAATACCTAGAAGAACTGAAAAAAATTGCCGGGACTGATAGTCGTATTATTTTTACTGGCAATCAAAATAATGAGACTCTTGATCAGTTATATGCTAACGCTTATTTATTTGTTCAATCCTCGGAGATGGAAGGCTTATCAATTGCTTTATTAGAAGCTATGGCCCATAAAGTTCCCTGCTTAGTCAGTGATATTAGTGCTAACATGGAGGCAATTAAAGATTGCGGTTATACTTTTAAAGTTAATAATCTGTCTGATTTAAAAAATAATCTAAAGAGTTTATTGGATAATCCGAACGATTTAATTATAAAAGCTGATTTAGCCCATGATAGAGCTAAAGAATTTTATAGTTGGTCAAATATTGCTAAAGAGATTTTAGAAATTTATAGGAAGTAATTAATAAATTAATATATAAAGTTTAGGTAGAATTTGAGTTAAGTATTAAGGAATTAATTTTTGCCCAAACGGGCGGATAAAGGTACATTAAAAATAAAATAAATTACAAACAAAAAAACAATTAAAAAATGAAAAACTGGATCAATTTTTTGTTCTCCGTGGTTTTGGTGCTTGGGTTTTTTTCCTGCACCGAACAGGTATTAATCCCTGAGGAAGGTTTGCCCGTTGAAATAATCGGGAAACCCCTGAATGATGGATTGGTATCAATTAAGGTCACTCCGGGTGGCGTAACGCTTAAATCAGGCACTGTGAGCGATACGGTTAGCACTGAAAAGTGGCTAAAAACGACCTATCAGGCTATTGCCGCGACTAATTTAACTATTGCCAGTTGGCAATGGTCTTTCGCTGAAAATAATGCGAAAGCCACTGGTGCTACGATTGATTTCTGGCACGGCCTTGATCCCGGCGCAAAAACTTCAGTTACTCTAATTGGAGTGGAAGCAAATGGAACGGCCCATACAGCTACTGTCTGGGTTAGAATTGTTTATTCCTTGGACGGTATGCCCGGATTTATTATGGTCAGTAAGACTGCTATCACTGGCGGATCCTTTAATTACGTCTTCGCTGCCCATAAAAAGGGTATGCAAGGAGTTAAAGGAACCTATGGCTACACTGGAACAGTCACAAGCCCAACTTGGCAAGTAGTTCCGATTGCGGCCGCTGACACAAACTTTAATTACGTGAATGGTGTGTTAGTTCCAGCAAGCGTTGGTGATGTCGGCAAGTATGTCGCTGTACGAACAATTCTTTATCCCGGCGAGTACGAAATTCATGCCGGTCACATTGACACTGCCGGCAAGTTAGTCTGGGGTAATTTCTGGAGTTTTTACAAAGACGGCAAGTTTACTGTTGCTACGAATGGCGATTTGAGCGGATTAATTACCACTGGCGTTCCTGGAATTTCTGGAGATGAAGGCGTTAATTCAATTGTCAGGAAAGATATCCTGGCTACCTCAGTTATTGTGTATACAAAATACGCAACAGCTTTCACTAAAGGTTTTATTCAGCTCCAAAATGCTGATGGAACCTGGAGAGCGCCAATAGCTGAAGTCGCCGTTACCGGATATCCGAACTGGGGTAAAGTAGAAATACCATACACCTCATTTCCTACTCCAGAAATCTTGGTATTTCGATTCGGCGCCAACATTGATACGCCGAATGTTTTTTCAGCCGATATGCCACTAAGCACATATTGGGACACAATGTTCCAAGTGCTCCGGATGAAAAACGTGAAATTAGGAAATTGAGCCTAAACGCTTAAACCAAGTTTCACGAAATAAAATGAGGCCGTTATCTTAATACTATATGTATTAAAGAAGGCGGCCTCTATTTTTTTAAAAAAATTAACTTCCAGTATATTAAATTTATAAAAAAAGACCCGTCTAAATTTTCTAACTAAATTATATTCACCATTTGGGTTGGTATCAATAATTTGGTAACCCAAACTTCGCGCCACTCCAACAATACTTTCCTGTATGTCTTTTAATATAAAATTCATGCTAGCCGTGTTTAAACTCAATAACATCGCCGTCGCGGACAATATACTCTTTACCTTCTATTCGAAGCTTGCCTTGTTCGCGGGATTTTGGATAACCTTTGCAATCGAGCAAATCTTTCCAAAAAACAACTTCAGCTTTTACAAATTTATTTTCAAAATCGGTGTGTATAGCAGCTCCGGCTTTAGGAGCAGTATCGCCTTTTTTTATTGTCCAAGCCCGTGTTTCATCCTCTCCTGTGGTCAAAAAAGTTATCAGGCTTAACAATTCATAAGACTTTTTAACCAACACATCTGTTTCTGAATCCA
>CAIVOB010000070.1 GCA_903907475.1 Candidatus Omnitrophota bacterium | reverse complement strand
CTTTGTTTGCATAGGTAAAAATTTTCTATGAGCTAAGAGCTCTGAACTATGAGCTAATTATTTTTTCGCCTTCCCCTTTAATACCGCCTGCGCGGCAGCTAATTTTGCAATCGGGACTCTAAACGGTGAACAGCTGACATAATCCATTCCGATGTTATGGCAAAACTCCACCGATTTGGGCTCCCCGCCATGTTCACCGCAGATACCCACTTCTAATTTTTTATTTGTTTGGCGGCCTCTTTTAATCCCCATTTTAATTAATTCACCGATTCCTTCTTGGTCGATACTGACAAAGGGATCTTCCGGTAAGATGCCCTTTTTAATATAATCCGGCAAGAATCCACCGATATCGTCTCTCGAGAAACCAAATCCCATTTGCGTCATGTCATTGGTTCCAAAAGAAAAGAATTTAGCAATTTTTGCCAACTTGTCCGCCACAATCGCGGCGCGTGGAATCTCAATCATCGTTCCTAAAAGATGCTTGATTTTCTTTAATCCGTATTTTGCTAAAACCTCTTTGTAAATTTGATCCGCAATGACGTATTGATCTTCCAACTCTTTGACATCGCAGACGACCGGAATCATAATCTCCGGGTAAGGATCCCTACCTTCTTTAATTAACTCCGCCGCCGCTTCTAAAATCGCGCGGATTTGCATCGCGCTGACTTCCGGATAAGTCACTCCTAAGCGTACCCCGCGGTGCCCCATCATCGGGTTAGATTCATGCAATCCTTCAGCTCTTTTAGCCAATTCTTGCATATCAACGTTTAGATCTTTAGCTAATTGCTCAAGTTTAGCAGTGTCGCGCGGAACAAACTCATGTAATGGCGGATCGAGCAATCGAATCACCACCGGAAACCCGTTCATGGATTCAATCGTGCCTTTAATATCTTTTTTGACAAAAGGAAATAATTCATCGAGCGCTTTTTGTCTTTCTGCTATGGTTTTAGACATAATCATTTTACGCAGTAAAAATAAAGGTTCATCCGCGCCTTTACCGTAAAACATATGTTCGGTGCGGAAAAGCCCGATTCCTTCCGCTCCGAATTGTAAAGCTTTTTGGGCATCCGCTGGGGTATCCGCATTGGTGCGTACGCCCAACTTTCTTATCCCATCGCACATCCTTAAAAATTCTGAAAGTACGGTATTTTCTTCGGCCGCGTCCATCATCGGAAGCTTCCCTTCATAAACATTACCTTTCGTGCCGTTTAAAGTAATCCAATCGCCTTCTTTGAGCGTCCGATCGCCAACTTGCACGGTTTTCTTTTCGATTTCAACGTGCATTGTGCCGCAACCGACGATACAACATTTACCCCAGCCGCGGGCAACTAAAGCCGCGTGCGAAGTCATCCCGCCACGGGCAGTAAGAATTGCCTGCGCTACGCGCATCCCTTCGACATCTTCGGGATTGGTTTCTTCACGCACCAAAATTACCTGTTTACCGGTTTTGGCCCAAACTACGGCATCACTGGAAGAGAAAACAATCTGTCCGCATGCTCCTCCGGGACCGGCAGGAAGCCCTTTGGCAAAAGGTTTTACTCCTAATTCAGTTTTAGGGTCAATAATCGGATGCAATAATTCATCCAGCTGACTTGGCGTAACCCGCATGACTGCTTGTTCTTTTTTAATCATTTTTTCTTTGACCATATCGACGGCCATGCGTACGGCTGCTGGTCCGTTGCGTTTTCCTACGCGGCACTGCAACATAAAGAGCTTACCCTTTTCAATGGTAAATTCAATATCTTGCATATCGTGGTAATGCTTCTCTAAGCGATCTTGAATCGCATAAAGTTCACGATAAATTTTAGGCATGGCTTTTTCTAAAGTCAACAACGCTTTATTATGGCTGCTCGTGGAGTATTCGTTAATCGGAGCCGGCGTGCGAATCCCTGCCACGACATCTTCACCCTGAGCATTAATTAAATATTCACCGTAAAAATTATTTTCTCCGTTACCGGGATTACGCGTAAAAGCCACACCGGTTGCGGAATCATCGCCCATATTTCCAAAAACCATCGTTTGCACATTAACCGCTGTGCCCCACTCATCCGGAATGCTTTCAATGCGGCGATAGCTAATCGCTCTTTTACCATTCCAAGATGAAAATACCGCGCCAATTCCACCCCAAAGCTGTTCCATTGGTTGGTCGGGAAATTCTTTACCCAGGACTTCTTTAATCTTTATTTTGAATGCAGCGCAGAGTCTTTTTAAATCCTCGACGTTAAGATCAGTATCAATGATATAACCTTTGGATTTTTTTACCTCTGCCATAATCTTTTCTAATTGTTTACGAATCCCTTCTTCGCCTTTAGGCTCAATCCCGGCAGCTTTCTCCATCACGACATCTGAATACATCATAATTAACCGGCGATAAGCATCATAAACAAAACGCGCGTTTCCGCCGCTTTGCTTAATTAAACCGGGAATAGTTTTTTCGGTTAACCCGACATTAAGCACCGTTTCCATCATTCCGGGCATTGATTTTCTCGCACCGGAACGCACGGAAAATAATAAAGGATTATTGGCATCGCCAAATTTTCTTCCCATTATTTTTTCCACGTTCGCTAAAGCTTTTTCTACTTGATCTTTTAATTCTTTAGGATAACGTTTCTTATTTGCGTAATAATATGTACAGACCTCCGTGGTACAAGTAAAACCCGGAGGCACCGGGAGCATTAAATTTTTATTCCCCGCCATCTCGGCTAAATTCGCACCTTTTCCTCCTAAGAGGTTCTTCATGCTTTCATTACCTTCGCCTTTGCCACCGCCAAAAGAATACACGTATTTCTTTGCCATTACTTTTTAAACCCTTCCTTTCATTTTTTAGCTCACTTTAGGAGCTGGTTAATTTATCCGAAAAATAATCCCTTAATTTGTCGACACTAATTCTTTCTTGCAACATTGTATCACGACTGCGTACTGTTACTTGCTTATCTTCTAAAGTTTGCACGTCCACTGTGACGCAGTAAAGTGTGCCGACTTCATCTTGCCGGCGATAAAGCTTACCGATTGCTCCGGTGTCATCATAAACTGTAACCAGTGATTTTTTTAAATCTTGAGTAATGTTTTTTGCCAGTTCCACAATTTCCGGGCGATTACGTAAAAGTGGTAACACCGCGATTTTTGTCGGAGCTAGTTCCTTATCTAATTTAAGCACTACCCGCAGGTCATCTCTGACTTGTTCTTCATGGTAAGCATCGGTTAAAAATGCTAGCACTGCCCGGTCGACTCCTCCGGAAGGCTCAATAATATAAGGATAAAATTTTTCCTTTGTTGCAGGATCAAAGTATTGTAAATCTTTTCCACTGTATTGGGCGTGTTGTTTTAAATCGTAATCCGCGCGATTGGCAATCCCCTCTAACTCACTCCAGCCAAAAGGAAAATTATACTCTACATCCATGCAGGCGTGAGCGTAATGCGCCAGCTCATCTTTACCGTGTTGGCGTTTCCTTAAATTTTCAGGTTTAATTCCTAAGCGCAAATACCAATTAAAACGCTCGTCAATCCAGTCAGCCAATGCCTGGGGGGCATTTTCCGGTTTAACAAAATACTCAATTTCCATTTGTTCAAATTCGCGGGTGCGAAAAGTAAAATTACCCGGAGTGATTTCATTGCGGAATGATTTTCCGATTTGCGCTAAACCAAAAGGCAGCTTCGGATGCCGAGAATCCAAAATATTAGCGAAGTTTACAAAAATTCCCTGAGCAGTTTCCGGGCGCATAAAAATTTCACTACCAGATTCTTCTATCGGGCCCTGGTGTGTTTTAAACATTAAATTAAACGGCCGTTCTTCGGTCAGTTCCCCGCAGCATTCAGGGCATTTAGATTTATCTTTTAAATCTGCGCTTTTAAAACGTTTTTTACAGATTTTACAGTCGCTTTTTAAATCAAAAAAATTATGAATATGGCCGCTGGCTTCCCAAACTTTCGGATGCATGAGGATCGCCGAATCCATGCCCATAATATCATTGCGGCCGTAAACATTGGCCTTCCACCAAGCGCGTTTAAGATTATTTTTTAATTCCACGCCATAGGGGCCATAATCCCAAGTGTTGGCGAGGCCGCCATAGATTTCACTGCTTTGAAAAATAAAACCTCGGCGTTTGCAAAGTGATACTATTTTTTCCATTAAATTTTCGTTCATAGTCTTACAATTTAACCATACCTTAATTAAAAAATCAAGCT
>CAIVOB010000069.1 GCA_903907475.1 Candidatus Omnitrophota bacterium | reverse complement strand
TGCCAGTTTTGTTTCGCCGACTTTACGCAACGCTTCCACACATTTCCCGAAAAATGAAGATATAGCCTGTCTATAAGTTCTTTTTTGGTTGAGTCAATAGATAAAGCGTGCAATTGGCGCGCCTGGCCGTTATAGAGCAGGTATTTTTCGCTCCGCGGACGAACAGTTTCGGCATTATCATAAAAAGATAAAACTTTGCGGTTGAAAAAAAGTTCGTTAAATTTTTCCGGATAAACTCCGAGATAACTTTCGATTAAATCTAAATTATAGGTCCAGTGGTCGGTCCAGAATCCTTCACCATGCTCGGCTTCCTGAATTTTAGTGGCGGAGCAAAGGATGAGGTCTAGAAAGTTATCGTAAGTTAGTTTTAGGTTAATTTTATTTTCTTCGATAAAAAAGATTAAATCTCCCGGAGTGAAAGGTTTTTTGAAAAATTCTTTTAATTTGGTAATCGCGACTGGATCGGTGAAGACGCTCAGAATTTTAGTCAGATCTAAATTTTCTTTTAATTGGAAGCTTTCACCTTTGACAACTAAGGGGTTAAACCCGTCCGTTTGGATGAGGTTCATGAAAGAAATGATATTTTCATCCCCGAGCTCCGGATTAAACCAAATATCGCTCCGGCGGTTTTGATTAGCGTCTCGATAGTTACCGTTACCTTGAGAGAAATAGGTGGGCTGGAGTTGGAATTTATTGTAATCTCTTTCTAAATCACCGTGTTTGCGGGCGTAGAGATAAAATACGGAACCGGATTTAAAAACTTCCGGATAACCGCCACGCATAATATTATCAAGATAGGTTTGTCCGGCATAAAGGTTAAATTGTTCGGAAGCGCTTTTGGTGAAAATATTATTTTTAAGGCTATTAATTAAAAGGTTATTTTCCGCGAGCTTTTTTTCGATATAGCCGTATTGAGAAATTCTGGCCAGTGATTTATTTAAAGTTTCGGTATTACGCGCCTGTCCGATTAAGGAATAAAAAGTTTGTTTTGTTTTGGGTCTTAATTCGAGGTTAATTAATGAAAAGGCGCAAGGGGTCTTACTGCAAGTGATTTGTTGCGTGGGGTAAGTAAATTTAGTTTTGGCTAAAAATGGCGCGGGGTAAGAAAAATCTGTCACCGGACCAAAAACAGTTGTCGGATCAACAATGGGTTTGAGCAGTTTGGTTTTTTGTTTGTTAAAGTGGAAACTTAAATAAAAATTACCGGCATCAATATGCACAACTTCCGGGCGGTCTTGCGGGTCGACAGCTAATTTATAAAAAGGGACGTTTTTGTCTAAATTATCGATTTTCATCCAGGCCTCGATGGTGCGGCCAAGTTTTTTTAAAAAGAAATTATTCGTGCCGTAGGGAACAATCTGTGGTAATCCGTCAAGTAATTGGATCGATCTAGGTTTATCCCTAAGATTTTCAATGGAAACGGTGCGGCTTAAGCCGGCGTAATTATCTCCTGGGATATTAAAATAACGCACCTGAGTTTTTAATCCTAAAGTGTAGTTGGTTTCTTCCAGAGTTAAAACACTTGATTCGATACGCAGAGAATTACTGATTTGATATTTAAGATTGGCGCATCCATTATGAAAGGGTTCGTAAAAAAAAGTGTTTTTGGCAGAAGTAATTTTAATAAAGGTACGAAATCCATGGCTCGTAACAAATTGCCAGGATTTATTGGCGGGAAAAAACTCTAAAATTGCCTGATCTTTATCTTTCGTCCCGAAACTGCAGACACATTGACCGCGGTTAACGTAGAAGACCCACATTGGAATGCCGTATTTGCCGGCAATTCCCGGGAAAAAGTTAGCGAAAGGCTTAGCGTAATTATAGTTTTCAATTACGAACTGTCCGTCTGAATTCAGGTAATATTTAGGTTTTTTTTGATCGATTTTTATAGTCATTTTGAGAAAAGTTAATTAGTTATAGTTTACACAAATTTATCAATTTGTCAACTTATAAGGGGAAAAGGGGTATTGGTTGTATGAAATATTTTTATTTTGCGCTGATGCGCTAATTTATGCGGGAAAATATTTGGGCTTGATAAAAGTTTTTTTAGGAGTAAAATATTATTTAAGTTTAATAATTTGGAGGAGTTAATGAAAAAAATTGTTTTATTGCGGCACGGAGAAAGCATTTGGAATCAAGAAAATCGTTTTACCGGTTGGACGGATGTGGATCTTTCCGCGAAAGGCTTGATCGAGGCTAAGAAGGCCGGTGAAGTGTTAAAAAAAGAGGGGTTTATTTTTGATCTTGCTTATACTT
>CAIVOB010000068.1 GCA_903907475.1 Candidatus Omnitrophota bacterium | reverse complement strand
AGGCGCCTCTATGCTATACAACACAGCGAGTACCGCTGCAACTGTTGGAAAACTCGCCTCGGACTACACGTATGTAGCCTACTGGCCATCGATCATAACGAGTGCCTGGGAGTTAATCCCCTCGCCATTTTCATCAAAAGAGGACCCTCAAGCTACTAACCATGATATCGCAAACTACAAATCCTATCTCTCAATTTATGCTACTTACGCACAATTACCGCATCAACAGGCGCTGGTAAATCTGCTGGGCAGCATGATACAAAATGCCGGTTCTCAACGAGAGGCAATGTTTACATCGGTCTGTGGAGCATTGATGGGTATCGAAAAGCAAGAAAATAATAAATATCCGCCAAAAATGACGCCAAAGCGTAAACTAATTTTAGAGGGAAAACCAGCGCAATAAATTGGCCGAAGCGGTATAAATAATAATTGAACACGATTTAAATATGCAAAAGTAGTTTCGCAATATCCATACTAGCGTTAGGTTTTGCGATACCTTGCGCTGCAATTTGAAGCTGCTGAATCTTAACTTTATCAGCCAATAATTCATCAATGACCCTGAAAACATCTTTCGGTTCATCAATCTTTATCGCTGCGCCTTTTTGGGTTAAAAAATTTGTATTATTAACTTCTTGCCCGGGAATAGGTTTGACAATTACCATCGGTAAGGATTGGCTCAAAACTTCCGCCGTCGTGACTCCCCCGGGTTTAGAAATAATTAAGTTAGCAATCTGCATCAACTCATGGATATTATTAATAAAACCAAAAAGTCGAATATCTTTCTTATAATGCTTAATCTTACGCTTAAGACAAGTATAAAGCTTCTTATTTGTCCCGGCAACAATCAACTCCTGGATATCAGCGCTAGCCTGCTCCAAAGATTTAACAATTGTTTTAATCGGGCCTAGACCTTGACCCCCACCCATAATTAAAATAACCGGTTTATGGGCATCGAGCTTTAACCTTTCTAATATTTCTAGGCGATTAAACTTTTGATTGAATTTATGATCGAAAGGTATACCCAAAGCTTTAATCCGAGAAGCTTCCACCCCTTTCTTTTCTAAACGCAAAGAAACATCTTCCGAAGGAGTAATATAATAATTTACTTGATCATAAACCCAATAAGAATGTGGAATATAATCCGTCAGTACCGCCACTAGAGGTAAATTTACGCCATAAGTTTTCTTATAATCCGCCACCATGCCGCAAGGAAAAGCCTGTGTACAAACCACTAAATCCGGATTAAAATTTTCAAAAAGTTTTTTAAGTTTCGGAGAATTGGCCCGATGCACGCTTTGCTTAATTTTTTCCAAACTTTTAACCACATGAGGATTATCATAAAGATAATCCCAAACCTTAGGGGTGCGCTTAATCACTTCCATATAGATACGATTAATTACTTTTTCCGAAATCGGATTAGTATAATTAAAAGCATTAATATTTAAAACTTCAGTTTTAGGAGCTAATTCTTTGATTGCTTTTTCAATCGCTAAAGTAGCCGAGCGATGCCCCGAAACTTCCGAGATATACATTAAAATTATACGTTTAGGCTGCAACATGAATTAAATTTTCCCTCCTTTGCACGCAGCTGGCT
>CAIVOB010000067.1 GCA_903907475.1 Candidatus Omnitrophota bacterium | reverse complement strand
TCTCGCCATTGGGCACAAATTGTAAGGCAGGAAGCAGCACAACTAAAAATAAGGCACTCCCAAAAATAATTTTTTTAGTATACCTAGCGGAAATAATTACCATCAGCGCTAGAGCAAGCGCTAAAATTATAGAATATAAAAAATGAATATCCCCCACGCCATAATAAGGATACAAGCACGAAAGTTTAAGCGGTAAAAATATTTTACTTAAATAGAAAACTACGCCGTGCGCGGCAACGATCAGAATACTTGCTAAACCGTAAGAGTTTTCATGCCGTAAAGCTCCTGATGAATAGACGCCAAAAATAGCAATGATCCCAAAAACTAGTGACAAAATAAAAAAAGGAATCTTATCCAAAAACATCGCTTTTCCTACTTTGCGATTTAAGAAATAGTCGACTAGCAAAAGTACCAGCGGAAGCGTGACCGCCATGGATTTGGCTAAAAGAGAAAATATAAATAAAACCAAACCAAGAAAATAATATTTTAATTCTCGGTTGCTTTTAATATAAAAAACATACGCTAACATCGCGCTCAGGAAAAAAAACGCGTACAATAAATTTTTTCTCTCGCTAATCCAAGCCACCGATTCAACCTGCAAAGGATGGATTCCGAATAAAACAGCGGTCAGGAATGAAATAAAAATATTTTCGCTTAAAATAAAAATTAACCAAAATACCAGCAAGCAATTTAATAAATGTAAAATAAGATTATCTAAATGGTAGCCAAACGGATTTAACTTGAAAAATTGATACTCTAAAGCATACGATAGCATTGTCAGAGGATGATAATGCCCGAGATTAAAAGAAGTAAAAATAATCTTTACGCTGCTTAAAGAAAATGGTTTTAGCGTTGTATTATCAGAAACATACCCATTATCGTCCCAATTAACAAAACTATTCCTTAAGCATGGAGAAAAAGAGGCAAAAGCAATGATTAAGATTAAACCGATTAAAATTATTATTTTAAAATTTTTCATTTCAAAAATATTCCCTTAACGCATTTTTTTATTTAATAATTAAACTCCACTAAAATTATGTTTATTATAGCAGAAACTACCGGTATATACATTAATAAATCTCCCCTCTTCATAACGAAGTTCACGAGGGAACACCTTTTTATTTTTATTGGCATAAGCTTTATTTAGCGGTATAATTAAACCATAAAAATAAGGAGTGAAAATGACAAAACTAATTTGGGCGTTTGTTTTAATGTTACTTGTGAGTGGATGTTCCACTTTGGGGGAGAGTTTCTATAAATCTCATACCACTAAAGAAGCGGTACTCCAAGATTATAATGAGTGCACGCCAAAAATCTGGACCGGAAGCCAAAAAAAGTTGACCCAGCTCCGCGGCGAATGCATGGAAGCTAAAGGCTACGCCCTGCATTAAATAAAATTTACTTTATTTTAGCCTGCCGAGATAAAACATCCTGTTCAATCTTTCTATACTCATCTATTTCGCAATGAAGTTGTTTCGCAATAATTCTTTCTGTTTCAGCTTTTGTTTCGGCATTCTTCACAAGTTCTTCTTGTAATTTTATCCGCTTAGCAGTTTCCTGCTTTAATTCTTTCCATCTTCGCCAAGAAAAAATAGCAAAACCGAAACTTAAGGTTACTAGTCCAGTAATAATTTCATCTAGCCAAGTTATTGCTTTTGGATGTTTCCGAAATAATTCAATCAAGAAGATAAAGACATTGAAGAAATACGAAAGAATAAATACCAAAATAAAAATAAAAATTAATATAATCAAATCTTTAGAAGCACTTGAAAATTTTAATTTCTTATTTTCATTTTTTACTTTTTGTTTTTTATCCATTTTTTATTCTCATTACCTAAGGGTATCTCCCCAATTCTCGTCGCTAGAATACATTATATAACTAGTAACTTCATTGTCAATAGATTAAATTTTCCGGTTGACATAAACAAAAAGGCCCCTTTTCAATTTAAAAAAAAGGAGCCTTTTGTTAATTCTAAAAAATAAATTAGTTCTGGTTTTCGATTGAGGCTAAACTCAACTCATCGCCAACCTGCTTGGCAGTAATTGCAACCTGTAACTTGCTGTCAGCTTTCTTTAAAAACTCCGCGACCTTAGCGCTTGAATCCTTATCGAACGCGTAAAGTTTACCATCAGCAAAGATAGAATAACCACTATCAATGCAACCCGGCTTTAAAGCACACTCCTTAGTATGCGTTTTCACAAATTCAGCCAGATTATTTTTGTTAGCACCAGCGCACATATTGTCAATCACATCACCCTTTAAAGTCACGACTTCAGGTGTCGTGACAGCGGTATTTGTCGTCACCGTTGTAGTATCAGTGGTCGTTGTATTCGTAGTTGTGGCAACAGGCCCCGCCACATCCTGAGCGAAAGCCAAGGCACTAACAAAACAAAGAGCCATAAGCACAAAAAGCACTTTCTTCATTTTTATTCACCTCCTCTCTTTTATTTAATTATTTTAATACAGGAATGAAACTCCCGCAATCATAACAAATTATTCGCCAATTGTCAATCACAAGAAAAAATGGAACCATCTCCATTAAGTAATAGAAACAGCCCCATTTCTACTTGCTGCTAACAAAAAATCCGTATCTTTATTCTTAACGGTATTGGCCTCGATTACCCTGATCATGCCCGTTATCGCCTCTATTCCCCCGTCCATTATCATTATTTGGATACCGAGGTTGAATCGGAGGTGCCACAACCACATATCCACCTCTAGGCTCTTGTCTGTAATAGTAATTGTTATCGTGATAATATGAAGCTCCTTGGACAACCACCGTTTCATGTTGTGGCGGTAGCACATCAATAAACACCCCGGGAGCTAAAAAAGAAACCATGACTTCATTACCCCTGGCGTCATGTTTATACCACCGGCCATCACGGTAATAGTTCCTTCCTTCCATTTCATGGCCCCTGCTGGAGATAGCGACACGATCTACCATCGCAAATGCGCTTGAACAAAACATCAAAATTCCCAAAAAAAGCACCAAACCTATTCTCAAACGTACGATCTGTTTTAACATAACTGACCTCCTGCTTAGTATTGCTCAACGCGAATTAATTTTTTCAAGTACACATAATATTCTTCCCTGCCGGACGATTCTTAACCATACCTTTACCACCGGGACTCTTCTTAGCGCGATTCTTAGCCGCGGTCATTCTTCCACCTCTGCTTATCTTTGCCATTCTAAAATCACCTCCTTCATTTTTCTCTTCCCAACATCGATCCAAGTGACTTTATTATAAAGAATGGCAAGATTAAATCAATTGTACTTAGGTATAATCTTTAAGAAACAGCGACACTTTCCAAACTAATCGGAAAACTGTACCCCTTTTGTGCTAGATACTGTCCCCTTTCTAACGCAACATCTTCGCTACCAACTCATTGAGGCTAGCCATAAACGACTCCACCTCTTCAGTGTAAACCTTGTCTTCCCCCAAACGCGAGTTGATTTCGCTGTGAGAGAAATCTTTTTCCAAAACCGTCACGCTAACCCCCAAGAATACCGCCTTTTTGGCGAATTGATGAGCTTGAGTAGTAGAATCATCTCGGCGGCTAGAACAAACAGCCAGAATCGGCAGCGTTTCTTTGGTCAAAGCATAAAAAGGCGACGCTGCTTTCCAATATTCTTTATCGTTGCCAAACGCTTTGTCATAAAAAGAAAAATGGCGTTTCTCCATAATTTTTACCACATCATACGCTGCGCTATCAAGAACGACTGTTCCTAGCCACGGTTTCTTAATAATACCCCATGATAGCCCAGGGTCTGTCGCAATTAACGCCACTAAATGCGCTCCCGCTGAATGCCCCATTAAAATAAATTTGCTACTATCCCCTCCCCACGATTCAGCTTTGGCTTGAGCAACAGCAATAGCGCTAACAACATCTCTGGCCTGCTCCAAGGGATCAGCATTGGGTAAAAGACGATAATTGGTAGTAATAAAAATAAATCCTTTCGGCACCCAACGCGCGACCTTATTTTTAACAACGCGTTCCATCGATTTATCGCCCATGCTCCAAGCTCCGCCATGCACCATAAAAATTACCGGCGCATTCTTAGCTTGCGCGGGGATATATACATCAAAACTCTGCTGCTTATCACTGCCATAAGCGATACCACGCTCGACCCGGACACCATCAGGCAATGGCGCCTGGCTTTCTGAATTAGCATCAGCCTCAAGCGCTTTTTCCTGCACCTTTTGAACCATCCGCTCTTTAATCCGCTCCCGAATTGTTTCACGAACCGGCTCCGCAAACGATATCTGACAAATAATAAACAACACCACAAAAATAAAAAATACTCTAAACATATTTTCTCTCCTTATAAACAGCGACACTTTCCAAACTAATCGGAAAACTGTACCCCTTTTGTGCTGGATGCTGTCCCTTTCTTACCACCAGCAACACCACCAAAAATCACTTAAACTGCTCCTTTACTTTAGAGCGAGTAAGATAATAAATGCTAGCTATCGGTAATATAAACATACATAGCTTATATACAATTCCACCACCATAACCCCTTGAAATATTAGGATGTGACATTTGATTGCTAATCAACCAAAGCCTATAAATTACAACTATATACATCAGCTTAACGAACAATTTTCTCGCCCACTCTGCCAATGGAGCCAAAGCTATACTTGAGACCCCTAAGCTGATAGCAAAAATAAATTTAAGCAAGTCCAAAATCCCACCATCATAACCACCAAGCCCACCACCTAAAATACACCCTAAAATAATCAAACTTAAAAATATCCCAAATATTATTATGCCAGCTAAAATTATTTTTACCATTTACGCTCCTTTCAATAATTATCTACACATTTTGCTTGAGAAACTTCAACTAGAAGCGACCGAAAATTCTTCAAACAGTTAAAAGGAATATCTACTACCAGGGCATTAGCTAGAAAACCGGGAATTGAGCCTCCGGGGTCACTGTGTTGCTGGAAATAAATCTCTGTTTTTCCGTCCGCAAGCGGAGTAAAACGCCAAACTGTTTTGATATAAGGAACGCGAATCTTCCCCTTTTTCTGAGGAAGCTGATCCGCAAGCGCGCTTGCCGTATATGTGATGACCCCGCTTGCCGCATCAAGCGATCTAACCCGCCGAAAAATAGAATCCCGCTCCGTTACCGGCCAAGGTAAATGCAGTACAAAATAGAATATTTTTTGCTCAGGAGTTTCCTGCCGGATAAGCTCTGCCTGGACGCACTGATAATACCATTCAGGAATTCTCTTCTCATTCTCAAATAATGCAATGACCTGATTAATCGGCGCGCTCACCGTAACATCAGCTTTAAATTCTAAAATCGGTGAAGCTTCAACTTTACGAGTAGAGACTGAAATTCCATCTTTGTTGATTCTTTCCCGCCAAGGATATTCTTCAGCCCACAGCTTGGTAGCATAAAAGAATACCACCAGAATCGACAATAAAATTAACGAAACATTTTTTTTCATACGCAAAATAAAGGTAGCTGAACGATTACATCCAACCCACATCAAAATAAAATAATTAAACAGCTTAAAATTATTTGCTACTTCCAAGATACGATTCAAAATTATCAATCAAACTCACAAGCGGATCTTCAATTTCAGATTTAACACCCAGCGGAGAAACCAAGTTTAAATGCACATAAGTTGAATATTTTTGTGAGCCTTTTTCCTTAACCGTAATAACAATCTTCCCCTCGGGGGCTTCTCTTTTTCCAAACTCATCCTTATAACCAACCCACCCGGAATTAACATAATGATTATAATATTTGTCATAAACTAAAGAAATTTGCCCAAAAATCCCATCTTTTTTTGGGCCCTTAACTATTTTGCCATGCATTCCCTGCCCCACGGTTGTCACATCAGCAAGCGCTACATAATGAGTGTTATACTCAAAAATAAAATTATCCTTAGTAATAGTAAATTGCGCAGCCGGATAATAAACCAAAACAATTTTTTTAACCGCAGCCCATAATGCATCAGCAGAAACTAATTTATTTTGATCTGGTTTACCACCGGGACCAATTTCAGCACGTTCTCTTCCGTACGCCGTCATACCCGTTATAAATGCAGCATCCAATATTCCCAAATCACCATCTGGACCGGCTTTTTCAATAGTCTCTGTCCTAAAATTCTTGTCAGTATATAAAACTCCATTACGATAATTGGCATAAACTATGTACGAATCAAGCTTGGAAGAGGTAAAATCAAATCCATCTTTTTTAATATCTTTGGGAGTAAGCACAATAATCGACGCTCCAAACGATTTCCCGGCCATAAAAACTTTTACAACCCTTAAATTCACCTCGAGCATCTCCGGCGCGTCTTTTGACTCTTCAACTTTTATAACTACTCCCAGAAACGCAGCATCAACCTTAAGCGCATCTCTTAAACAAGGCTCCAGAGACCCTAACAATGCGCTATCTGTTTCTAATTCTTTAGTACCGTCTGGATTACCAAAAACAAGTAAATTCAGGACATTAATATCACCAAAAGTTTTAGCTTCATTAATGGTTCTTGTCCTAGAACAACTATCCGTAAACAATATTTGGTCTTTATATTTTGCATAAACTAAATAAGTTTCATCAATTTTAAAAGCATAATTGCAATCTTTGGTATTTTTAGGAGTACGCACAATAACACTTAAATCATTTTTACCTTTATAATATTTATACGCCTGGAAACTAATATCCAGAAAACCTTCCGCGCCTTTGGCCTCATCTATTGCTACCGCTTTTCCGATAAAAATAGCATCCATCTTGTTTAATCCGCCAGCCGGAGTTCCTTGAGAACCAAATGCGCATGAACAATCATCAAAAGAACAGGCATTTTTAGGCAATATCGCTACTACCATAACGCCGATAAACAACCCTATTAACCTTATCCTATTTTTCATTTTTTCTCCTAGTCATGCACATATATAAGTAAATACGCCTATTGATACGTTTGAGGCCGCGGTGAACCTGCCGGAAGAATAGCAATTATATTAGAAATAGAAACATACCCGAATTTAGCCGTAGGCGAATTCGATAACTCAATTTTTAAAAATGTTGTTTCACCGATTTTTACGGTATCGTTAATTTTAACATTCGTAACATATTGATCATAGTTCTCGAATTGATAATAAATATCATACTGGGTGTTTTTCTCAAAATTTAATTCTTGCTGCTGCGCCCAGGCTTTAGTAGGTGATATCGTAAATAAATAAGCGGCACTTAATGCCATTAAAACCAATAATACTAATTTATTTTTTGTCATTTTTTCCATCCCTCTTTTTAAACAGCGACACTTTACAAGCTAATCGGAAAACTGTACCCCGAAAAGTGTCTGGAATCTATCCAACCTTAATTGCTTTACTTTGCAGACCGATGGGCAAAACTACCCTAAACTCTGTATTTTTACCAAGCTCACTATTAACTACTATATGACCACTATGCAACTCAACGATATCCTTAACAATAGAAAGCCCCAGCCCCGTACCTTCTATTCTGGAGTGCTTATCCAGTCTTTCAAATTTTTTAAATAACCCTTTCATCTCTTCAGCTGTGAGACCCGGGCCAGTATTTATAACAGAAAACATAACATTGTTTTTGTCTGATGAAAGCACTACATCAATTATTCCGCCATCAGGAGTATATTTGATCGCGTTAGAGATTAGATTCATAACTACTCTAGATATCTTATCCTTATCACCCCACAATCTTGCATTGTTATCGACCTTATACCGTAAATCCAGGCCTGCTTTACTGGCCATCTGCGTAAAATTATTTATCTCATCTTTAATTATATTACTTAAATCAATAAGCTCATGTTTCCTAAAAATTTCCCTAAAATCATTCTTAAAGTAATTCGTCATTTCATCTATAAATTTAAATACCTTCCTCATATTTAAAAAACAAATCTCTACCATGCCCGTATACTTAACGCTCAACGGGCCGCCAATACCATCTTTAAAATTATTTATAGCAAGATTCACCGTAGTCAAAGGACTCTTCAAATCATGTATCACTGTAAACATAATCTCAGATTTTTCTTTTTCAGCGATTTTGCGCTCTAACGCGTATTTTAATAACTTGACCAATAAATTCCTTATAAGAATGTATGCATATAAAAATCCCAACAATGATATTGAAATAGCTATAACAATTACAAAACCATTGTTCCCTAAAAAAAGCTGGTAGATGAGGCCATTCCTTATTATAAGGTAAAACAAGGTAAGAATAGGAATTACCCCTATCAACACAAAGATATAATTTAACATTTGAATTGGATCAAAACCTAATTCTAAAACAATAGCTTTAAGATTATTACTGTTTAGCTTTTTCATTTTTGTTCTTCAGTTGCTTTAACCTTCTAATAAACCACGGTTTTTAAGCACTTCCTCTATCTTCCCCATTAACACTTCAATATTTTCAGATTTAGAAACCCAGGCATCGCAATAGAGGCCTTCAGCCTTGACTTTAAATGTAGGATTGTCAAAATCAGTATACATTATAACAGGAATGTATTTCGTTGGAGATAGCGAACGAATCTTCTCCAAAACCTGAAATCCGTCAATGCCCGGCATCATTATATCCAGCAATATTAAATTAGGCTTGTGCCATTCACAAGAGGCAAGCCATGTCCCGATGTTCCCGCCATGGGCAATAAGCACCTTATACCTGCCGTCAAACTCAAGCCTAAGTTTTGTCAACTTACACATATCCGGATTATCATCAATCATAAGAATTCTAAATTTCTTTTCAACCGTTTCAGCCATATTTTTAATAGTTAAAATTCAATCTTTCTCGTATAAACCTGTGGAAAATCTCTCTAATGAAATTAAAAAAATTATTAAACTGATAATTACCCCTTTCCCCACTATTTCTACCGCTTCTCTCAACACTAAAAGTCACCTAAACTACTCCTTTACTTTTCTTAACACATCTATAAATCTCTCAATAAGCGTTAAAATAAAAAATAGAGGTATTATCCAAAAAATAAATAAAGTTTCTGTAACAAAGATATTGTTTGATGCATCTAAATGTTCACACAAAGTATACACGAACTCTTCTCCCTTGTGTATAGCATAATAATTCTTGTAATCTACAACTTCTTTATTTGAAAATGTTAATATATCTTTAACAGACCAACAATTGTAGCTAGCTACAAACATTAACAACAATAAACCTACAATTGAAACACACAAAATCAGCCTAAACATACCTGTTTTACTTAATTTATGTTTTAAAAATTGCCGAATGCCTATAACCAGCGAACTTAAAAATTGGTAAGGTAGTATGAGAAACTCTGCCATGATAACTGCTAGAAATCCCTGGCCCTGAAACTTACCTGAAAATATTCCTGAAAATATCCAAATAATTGGAACAGCTTGCAAAAACAGATCAAATATTTTAATTACCGTCATTTTATCTCCTCTTTTTTCCCAATTATATCACTTCCAATCTCTGCCATAGTTTACCTCCATTAAATATAAGAGCAACCCCCTAATTTTCAGAGAGTTGCCTTAAATTTAACTACTCAAACCCCATTACCACTCCTTTGTGATGTTAGAAAGATTATACCCCTAACCTCCGATCCAGGCAACAACCTTCTTTAGATACCTGTCTACAAACAAAAAGGGCTAAACGGTTAAGTCCAGCCCTATCATTGTTGGCGGAGAGGCAGGAAATCTGCCAAATAAATTCTTTTTTCCGCCGATATATCAACACTTTACAACATTATATGTTTTATTACAAGCTTAACTTTGAGTCTGGATGTTACCCGATGTTTTTCACTAAAATGGACACAATTTGGGCACAAATTCATTACTGATATTTTCCAACCAATCAGTAAAACAATAAGTTAACTTATCCATCCCCTTTACTTTGGAGCGAGTTCGCCAAACCAATAGGCTGCAGTTACACCGCCGTCCATAAGAAAATCACTACCGGTGATAAATGTGCCGTCGCAACCCATAAGGAGGGCACCAACGGTTCCTATCTCATCAGGAGTGCCAGCTCTTCCAGCTGCGCACACTTCAATCATACGTCGATAGCCCGCACCGCGCGGACCATTCAATTCATCATTCGCCAGCGGGGTAATAATGATTCCAGGGCTGATAGCATTGACCCGTGCACCACGCTTTCCCCACCGGACTGCTTCTGCCATTACCCGTAATGAGTTCGCGCGTTTTGAAATTTGGTAAGCATGAAGAGAATCTTTTATCTGATCAGGCTGAAGCATCGGGAGAGCGAGTAGATTTTCTACTGGCGTCGTTGCGAGGGCCTTATCCTGTTCGGTAGAGAGCGATGGCAGGCGGCGCCCAGACTGTGAGGAGATAACAACACCGGAGCCCCCGCGCGCGATAACATTGCCAAATTCCTCAAGTACAAGCGCTGTTCCGTAGAGATCGACCTTCAGAATCGTCTCCGGGGACGCTTGAGTAGGAGAAACACCGGCAGCATGGATGACACCGGAAATCTCACCAAGAGCGGTGGCGGTTTTAACCAGCGCTTGAACGGAAGCACGCGATGACACATCGACTTTCGCGGTGTTCACGTTGAAACCAGCATCACTCAAAGTTTTTGCCGCCGCGTCGGCGTTGTCCTGACGCAAATCAGCAAGCACTACTTGCTTGCCTACACTGACCCGCCGTGCAATCGCTTGGCCGATCGATCCTACCCCGATTACGACGATAACATTCGCTATATTTCCTAGTTTGCACTTTTTCATAGCCAATCCTCCGCGTTCTTAAATTATTTCGTGATTCTAATCTTTCGCAACCATCCAGATACTTCGTTTTGCGCGGTTTTCACATTGCTCCCCCGGATTGCAACACCATCTAGCAATATCGATTGTGAACAAAATTTTGAGATATCCAAAACGCTATGCCCCAATCCGCTTCCTTCATGCGTACAAAACGGTACAATAGTTTTTCCGGAAAAATCATATTCCGACAAAAAGGTTTTTACTGGAGCTGGAAACGTACCCCACCAGATAGGGTAGCCAATAAAAACTACATCATACAATTTGATATTCTCAATTTTTGTCTTCAATACCGCCTTGTAACCGGATTCAAGTTCCTGCTTTGCTTGTTTTACGACCGCATCATAATCATTGGGATACGAATTTACGGCCTGGATTTCAAAAATATCGCCACCTATGATTTTATGAATTTGATCGGCAATTTCACGAGTGTTTCCACTATGGGAAAAATAAACCACCAGAATTTTTTTAGTCCCTGAAGATAACATAGTTTCCTCCGCGGCAAGATTCATTTGAACCGGCACGCCCATAAATACAAGGAATGCAGCGGTGAACGATAGAACTAAAACTATCTTATTCATACTTTCTTCCTTTGTATACTATTATAGCACAACTAACAGGATTGTTAATTCAAGAGGTGTTTTCGATAAAGACCCCCAGGAATAAAATGCAGCAGCCCAGATTAACTCGCTAAAAAAAGGCTCAAAATGGGCACAAGATGTTTTGATTAATTTAAGAGTTGGTATAACTTATTGCGTGATATTGTGTTGCGGAATGAATAAATTTAAATCGGAGAGGCAGGGATTCGAACCCTGGAACCTTGCGGTTACGTGTTTTCCAAACACGCGCGCTCGACCACTACGCGACCCCTCCAAAACTTTTTGAGAAAGATACTTTCACTCCCTGCGCGACTTGTCGTCGCGCTACGGTCGTTCAAGTATCCGATTAAATTTTCCTTGTCGGAAAATTTAATCGGAGAGTGGAGGATTTGAACCTCCGATCGCCTTACGACGACAACGGTTTTCGAGACCGCCGCATTCGACCACTCTGCCAACTCTCCAAAACTACAATTTATTACCTAAAAAAATTAATTCCGCTGCATCCCAATCTCTTCCGCGCTCACGTCAGGATGGTGATAACGTTTTTTACCCGCGGTCATTTTCTTATACTGAATCGCCTCAACCGGGCACCACTGTAAACAAGCCATACAATGTTGACAATGGTTAAGCCACACGGGTTTCCCATCTTTTAGCTCAATATTTGCCACCGGACAAACTTTAGCGCAACGACCGCACTTAGTGCAAGCATCCGTAATCCAAAATCCTTTTCCCGCCGTGGGGATTTTCTTCGTGCCTTCCCGATACAACGCGATATAAAGCAAAAAATTAATCAAAAAATGTTTTTCTTTAAAAATCCCGCGCTGACGTTCTCGCACCGACTGCGCGATCTTCTTAATTTTTATTTTTTCTTCTTCAAACATCTCTTTCTGCCGCTCGTCAGAAAAAGCGCCATATAACGGAGTATAATTTCCCGGCATTACCACTGAAAACTCCGCTGCCAATTCAAGGCCCCGCGCTTTAAGGATTTGTCTAGCCAAATGATGCGCCCTTCCCGGCAAACCTCCAAGCGTCGCAACAGAAAAAATATAAGCTCCCGACTTGACTTTAAGTTTTTTTAAAAAATCTACCACAATTAACGGCAATCCAAACATATACACCGGGAAAACAAATCCTATAACATCCGCCTCTTCTTCGCTGCCATTCTCAAAAGCTTTAGTTATAGGAATAAGCCGCGCGTCCTTCAATTCCGCGGCGATATCTCTGGCCACGACCAAAGAATTACCGGTTGCCGAAAAATAATATAAAATTGTGCTCATATTTTCTCTCTATCAATCTAATTACGCTATGATTACTGGCGGTGGGGCAGAGATTCGAACTCTGGGTGGGCTTACGCCCACAACGGTTTTCAAGACCGCCGCTATCGACCACTCAGCCACCCCACCTAAAATATTAAAATACGAAAAGCTGATTGAAAACAGCCCGAAATATATCTCTTGCCACCACAAACGAGGTATTGCAGTAATTAACAAATGAATATTCCTTAAAAATAAAACTCAGGCCCAGAGCCAACAATCCCAAATTCAAAATAAAAATAAAAGCAAAACCAAAAATATAATTAGCCTTTAAAAAATCGCCTTTTTTAGAACGAATCGTCTTGGCAGAAAATGTCAAATGTAAAATAGTACTAAATCCAATCAAAAAAAGCGTATCGATAATTAACCAGTTAGATTTAATCCATAGAGAAAGAATTCCATAAAGAATAAAAAATAAAATTGTATAAATCGGTAACAAAAACGGCGCGACATTAACCATTGGTTTAATCGGACTAAACATAATCTCCAAAAGTTTATGGCCCTTATTATAAATTTGCGCCGGCTCCCAAACAAAGAGATAAATCGCCAAGAATGTAATCGTTCCGTTCCAAAAAATCTGCTGCAAACCCTTATCGATCAGGCCAAATTCATTTAAAAAAGCCACCACCGCGGAATAAACAAACGGCAGGATCACAACTGCTAAAATAAATTTTATCACCCCGAAAATTTTACTCGAAATTCCGGATATTTTGCTCGAGAAATCTCCAAAAAGCCCGCCAGACTCACGAGATTCAGAATGATCTTTTACTTTCGGTGCCGCCTTTTCAGGAAATTCTTTTTTGGCCATTTAAATACGGCTGCAAAACTTCAGGTATCAAAACCGAGCCGTCCTCCTGTTGATAATTTTCTAAAATTGCTACCACCGTGCGCGCTAAAGCAACCCCGGAACCATTCAAAGTATGCACAAAATCTAATCTCTTCCCTTCTTGCCTCCGAAATCGAATATTCGCCCGGCGCGCCTGGAAACTTTCAAAATTGCTACAACTGGAAACCTCTAACCATTTATCGGTCCCGGCGACATGCGCCTCTAAATCATAACATTTACTTGCCGAAAAACTCAAATCTTGAGTCGCAAGCATTACCACCCGATAAGGCAACTCCAAAAGTTGCAAAACTTCTTCCGCATTAGCCACTAACTTCTCTAACTCCGCGAAAGAATCTTCCGGTTTCACAAATTTCACCATCTCCACCTTATCAAACTCATGCACCCGAATTAAACCTTTAGTATCTTTGCCATATGATCCCGCCTCCCGGCGAAAACAAGCAGTATAAGCAGTATAACAAATCGGCAATTTATTTTCTTCTAAAATTTCATCACGGAACATATTCGTCACCGGGACTTCCGCCGTCGGAATAAGAAAAAGGTCATCATCTTTTAATTTATACATATCTTCTTCCAATTTTGGCAACTGGCCGGTGCCAAGCATCGAAGCCCGATTTACTAAAAAGGGCGGAAAGATCTCCGTATAACCGTGTTTATTAGTATGCAAATCGAGCATAAAATTAATTAACGCTCGCTCAAGTTTCGCCCCCCAGCCCTTAAAAAGAATAAAGTTTGACCCCGTGATTTTAGTTGCTCGGGCAAAATCCACAATATCTAAATTCTGACAAAGCTCAATATGGCTCAACGGTTTAAAGTTAAATTTTTTCGTCTCCCCCCAACTACGCACAATTTTATTTTGCGTCACATCGCCAATCGGTAAAGTGGCATGCGCAATATTAGGAATACTTAATAACAATTTATTTAACTCTGCTTCCTGCTCCTTAATTTGAGTTTCCAAAACTCCGATCCGCGCCGAGATATCCTTCATCGAAGAAATTTTTTCTTTCGCGTCTTTTTTTTCTTTCAATAAAACGCCGATCTCATCATTGGCTTTATTTCTGCGCGCCGCCAACTCTTCGAATTCGCTTAAAGCCTTGCGCCGCTGGTCATCAATTTTTATCAACTGCTCTAAATCAATCTTTAAAGCCCGATTTTTAATTGACTGCCGCACCAAATCCTGATTTTCACGAATAAATTTAATATCTAACATTCTTTCCTTTGCTTTTTTAATAAATTACAACTCCC
>CAIVOB010000066.1 GCA_903907475.1 Candidatus Omnitrophota bacterium | reverse complement strand
TTCCGAGTTTTAAGGTGGGTCTGGAGTAAAAAAGTAACGAGAAACCTTTGGGCGTGAAGTCTATCTTGCGACTAAAGGTTTTTTCTTTTTATAGAGGCTATCCTGCTTAAAATGCTAAATTTTCTACCGCAACAACTTTTCATTATTGATCCGCTGGCTTTATTTTTTCTTGGCGTGATTCTGATTGTCTGCCTTCCATCCGCTCTTTACGCTTTTAGTTATTTAAAAGGTGAGTATGCGCAAAGAAAAATAATCCTTTCTTGGGTTCTGTTGGTTTTTTTTGTTTTATCCATGGTTTTAGTGGTGACCGTCGGTAATCTATTGGTATTTTTGGTGGCCTGGGAAATTATGTCACTGCTTTCTTATTTTTTTGTGGTTTTTGACACCACGCATGATAAATCAATTCGGGCGGGAACAATCTATATTATTATGACGCATATCGGAACGGCATTTTTAGTTGCCGCTTTTATGATTTTGCATAAATACGCGCATTCATTTAATTATTTGGCGATTAAAGATGCTTGCTTGACAATGCCAGAGGCGACAAAAGATGTTGTTTTCTTGTTGCTTTTAGTGGGATTCGGCACAAAAGCCGGGATTGTTCCCTTGCATATTTGGTTACCTTATGCTCATCCTCAGGCTCCGAGCCATATCTCAAGTATTATGTCCGGCGTGATGATTAAAACCGCAATATATGGAATAATTAGGTTTGTAATATTTCTGTTGGGTGTAAATTCTTCTTGGTGGGGAATTTTGATTTTAGTTTTAGCCCTGATTACTGCTCTGGTGGGAGTGATTTATGCGCTTATGGAACGCGATATTAAGAGGTTACTGGCTTACTCGAGTGTGGAAAATGTCGGAGTAATATTATTAGGGGTGGGTTTGGCAATGTTATTTTTAGCTTTGAAAATGCCGTATTTGGCGGTGTTTTCTCTTATTGCTGGATTGTATCACTTAGTGAATCACGCAATTTTTAAGGGGCTTTTATTTTTAGGTGCAGGTGGCGTATATAAAGCTACCGGGACGCGTGATATTGAGAAATTGGGGGGGTTAATTAAAAAAATGCCGCAGAGCGCGGTTTATTTTTTAATCGGATCAATGGCAATCTCTGCTTTACCGCCATTAAATGGTTTTGTCAGTGAATGGCTAACTTTGCAAGCGTTTTTTCTTGGTGCTTTTAATTCATCCGGAGGGATGGCCCTTTTTCTAGGAATTTGCGCCGCAATGCTTGCTTTAACCAGTGGCTTGGTAGCGGCGTGTTTTATTAAAGCTTTTGGGTTGGTTTTTCTTGGGCTTCCCAGAAGCCATTATGCCGAAAGCGCTAACGAAGTACCTTTAACGATGAATTTTGGAATGTTTTTTTTAGCGTTTCTGACGATCGTTTTTGGTATTGCCGCGGGTGGAATAATAAAATTATTCGCCAAAGTTGCAGCTACGACTTTGAATATTGATATAAAGAGCATGAGTTTTACTGTGAATAATTTTTTCTTAAACTCACAAATCGGCCTACCGCTGGGAAAAAATATTTACCTTTCTACGCCAATGCTTACTTTGGTATTAATATTATTGGGGTTAGGAGGTTTTGCGGTTTACAAGATATTTAGCCAAGCCAAGAGCGTAATTTATAAGACTTGGGATTGTGGCTATTATAAAATAGGGGCACGTAATGAATATACGGGGACAGCATTTTCTAAGCCCTTTAGAATCGCTTTTAGTTTTTTTCTTTTACCTTACCATAAAACTCAAAAGGTGCGGGAGTCATTTTATCACGTGAAGTCATTTGCTTATGAAACGCATACTACTTTAGTGTTTCGAAAATATATTTATGAACCTTTGTTGGCTCTGGTGTTAAAAACCGCGAAATTTATGCGCAGGATGCAGCCGGGTAGTATTCATCTTTATTTGGGGTATATCTTTTGCGCGTTGTTGATACTAGTTATATTTATGGATAAATTTTAAGCTTATGAAAATCGTTTTAATTTTATTGCAATTATTATTTTTTATCGTGGTGGCTCCATTTTTAAGCGGTTTGATTACTAAAATTAAGAATCGCTTTAGAATGCGTCAAGGTCAAAGTATTTTTCAGCCTTATTATAATCTTAAAAAACTGTTTTTTAAAGGTGAGGTTGTTTCTGAAACTGCTTCCTGGATATTTAAAGTTGCGCCTTTCGTGTTACTGGCTTCAACTTTAACGGTAGCATTACTGGTTCCGGTGTTTATTTTTTCAAATCCCTTGTATCAGATGGGAGATTTTTTAGCGCTTATTTTTATTTTTGCTCTCGGGCGTTTTTTCCTGGCGCTGGCGGCTCTGGATACCGGAAGTTCCTTTGGGGGGATGGGATCGTCAAGAGAGATGTTTATCTCAAGCTTAGCCGAGCCAGCGCTTTGTTTGGCGGTGTTCTCTGTATTTTTACAATTTGGTTCGATAAATATTTATGTTTTTAGCCGGATGCATGGGGTATCGGTTGCGACGCTAGCGGCGGCAGTCGCTTTGTTTCTGGTGGCAATCGCCGAAACTTCACGTATTCCGGTTGATAACCAAGAAACACATCTGGAGTTAACGATGATTCATGAGGCGATGATTTTAGAGTATTCCGGCAGATCGTTGGCTTTAATTGAGATTTCGGCGCAGATAAAACAAATGATTTGGTTTTTTCTTATTGCGCAGATTATTTTTCCCATTACTCCGCTTGCAATTCATTCCGCAGGTTTATTTTTATGGGGATTGTGGTATGTGGCGAGAATATTTATTATTGTGATTATCGTCTCCTTACTTGAAGTGTTGGTTGCTAAAATGCGCTTATTTAGGGCGGTAGACTTTTTAGGGTTTGTTTTTGTTTTAGGGATTATTGCTTCAGTTTGTGCGATTTTAGGAGTTTAAAATGCAATTTATAATTCTATTTGCAATTTTAGTTTCCACCTACCTTATGGTGATTGCCAAAAGAACGCCGGCATTAATTAGAAGTTTTCGTTATCAATCATTTTGCCTTTTTTTGGCGACGCTTATGATCGCTTTTCATGATCATGAGCTGGACCTTTATGTTGTCGCGGGATTGTTATTTATCTTAAAAGTAGTTTTTATCCCCCAATTATTATACCGTACGATAAAAAGAATAAAAGCTAGCCAGGAATTAGGTTTATTTATTAATCCGCAACTATCTTTATTATGGGCTTTGGGATTTACTTATTTATCTTGGGCTTTTGCTACGTCTTTAGTCGGCCGGGGAGATGAAGCAAGAATTATTATGTTAGCAGGAGCTTTTTTTGTGGTTTTAGCAGGTTTATTCTTAATGATCTTTAGAATGACGGCGCTGGCTCAAATTATTGGATTATTAGTAATGGAGAATGGTATATTTTTATTAGCCTCTATGGTTTCTGGGGGAATGCCGTTTTTTGTGGAGATCGCGATATTTTTTGATGTCTTTGTCAGTGTGATAATTATGGGGTTTTTTGTTTATCGCATTAATAAGTTTTTCACGCATATTGACGTTAATAAACTTTCGCGTTTAAAAGGATAAGAAAAAAATGCCAATATTTTTTATTTTGGGAGTTCCGTTATTACTGGTAATTGCCTGCTTAGTGATTAAAAGTGAGAGGTTTTTAGGCATATTAAATTGCGTTGGTTATTTGGTAGTTTTATTAATGAGCGCCTGGCTCTTAAAGCAAATCGCTTTTTCCGGTGTCACGCAAACGTTTTTGAGGTTTATTTGCCTTGATATTTTAAGTGCTTTTTTTATTTTTGTGATTGCGGTGGTTGTTTTTGCCGCGGCATTATATTCGGTGGGGTATTTAAAAAAGGATTTGGCGCAAGGGGTAATCTCTGAAAAAAAGGCCAGGACTTATTACCTGCTCTTTAATTTATTCTGTACTTCAATGTTCTTTGTCCCGGCAGTTAATAATTTGGGAATTCTTTGGGTGGCGATTGAAATGACGACGCTGGTTTCGGCTTTTTTGGTAGGATTTTATAATAAAAAAGAGTCAGTGGAAGCCGCTTGGAAGTATATTATTATTTGTTCGGTGGGAATAATTTTCGCGCTTTTGGGTACAATTCTTTTTTCCTACGCTTTTTCAATTTCTGGGCTTTCGAAAAGTTTGAATTGGTCGGATATGGTTCCGGTGGCGCATATTTTAGATAAAAATATCTTAAAGATCGCTTTTATTTTTATTTTAGTTGGTTATGGCACCAAAGCTGGTTTGGCGCCGATGCATACCTGGTTACCGGATGCGCACAGTCAGGCCGTGGCTCCGATTAGCGCGCTCTTATCCGGAGTTTTATTAAAAACTGCGCTTTACGCAATTTTAAGATTCGGTATTATCGTGATTAAGGGCGTGGGTTTTTCCTATTTTGCGCACTTAATGATTCTTTTCGGTGTGGTTTCTTTGGTTATTTCGACCGGATTTATTTTAGTCCAGAAGGATCTCAAGCGGCTTTTGGCTTACAGTAGTATTGAACATATCGGGATAATTTCTATTGGTTTTGGTTTGGGTACGCCTTTGGCTTGCGCCGGAGCGCTGTTACATGTTTTTAATCATGCCGTGACAAAATCATTAATGTTTTTTGGAGCGGGAAATATTGTCAGTGTTTATCGCAAGCATAATATGCATGCGATAAGAGGCGTGCTTAAAGTGCTTCCTTTTACGGGACTGATAATGCTTTTGGGATTATTTGCCCTTACCGGTTTTCCGCCCTGTTCAATATTTATTAGCGAGATGATGATTATTGTTGCCGCTTTTACTAAAGGTGCGTATTTAATTGGCGCAATATTACTGTTATTTCTAGCGATTATTTTCGGCGCATTCATTAATCACTTCGAAAAAATGCTTTTTGGTAATATTCCTAAGGGGATGCTTAAAAGCGGTGAACCATTAAGCGGGAAGTTGGCGTTTCTATTTTTAAGTCTATTAATATGTTTAACGGGAGTTTTATTGCTGTTTATAAAAGGGGATTGGGTATGGACGGTGCGGAAGTTATTTCTCTCATAAAAAAAAGTTTACCGGATTTTAGCGCGCTTTTGGTGTCGCAGGATTATCGGGATGAGATTTACTTAAAAGTCAGCCCGCAAGTTTTTCAAGCTACAGCTTTGGCGTTGCATAAAATACTTTCTTCTCCGGTGATGATGTTGTTTGCGCTTGATGAGCGAAATTCTGCGGGTGTTTTTGTGATTAACGCGGTGTTTGTAAATTCTAAGGAAGGGCAATGGATTATTGTTAGTATGGATCTTTCCCAAGAAAATCCGGTTTTTGATTCATTGGCTAAAAGCATACATTCGGCTTCGCTTTTTGAACGCGAGATTTGGGAGATGTTTGGTATCACACCTCAAGGTAATCCGGATTTAAGGCGCTTAAATTTGCATGATGAGGTTTGGCCGAAGGGGAATTTTCCTTTACGTAAGGATTTTAAAACAATGATGCCAGGAGATTTAGGTGAATATAAATTTAATCGTGTAGAGGGTGGGGGGGTATTTGAAATTCCGGTTGGACCGGTGCATGCCGGGATTATTGGCCCGGGTCATTTTCATTTTAGTGTTGCCGGAGAACCGATTGTAAATCTGGAGCTTAGGCTCGGATTTACGCACCGCGGAGTGGAAAAACTTTTTGAAGGTAAATCTTTTTTTGATGCCTTACGACTCGTAGAATGTATTTCTGGCGAGACGGCCTTTGCTTATAGTGTTGCTTTTGCGACTGCGGCAGAGAAAATCTCCGGGATTGTTACACTTGAGAAAACAGCTTATTTAAGGGGAATATTTCTGGAGCTTGAGCGGATGTATAATCACGTTAATGACATTGGTGGTATTGCCTTGGATGTAGGTTTTAGTTTTCCGGCAGCGTATGCCGCACTGATTAAGGAGGCCATCCTGCAGTTAAACGAACGGCTCACCGGAAACAGGTATCTTAAAAAAGTTAATCTTATCGGAGGCTTGGCGCTGGATCTGGATGAGTCTAAAAAGTGTGTGCTTTTTGACGCTTTAAAGAAAATAAAAAATGATTTTAATGAATTAGTTAAAATGTTAGATTCCAGTGTTTCATTTATGGACCGCGTGGATACGACCGGTGTTTTAATAAAAAAGACGGCCCAGGATTTAGGTATCGTGGGTTTGGTGGCGCGCGCTTCCGGTATTCCTACGGATTTAAGAAAATATTTTCCCGGAATATATCAAGAAGCTAAATTTAAAATGATTCCCGCGGAAGGTGGGGATGTTTTATCAAGATTGCGTTTAAGATTTTTTGAATTTATGGAATCCTGCCGTTTAATCGAAGAATTTACCGTTAAACTTGGGGGAAGCGCAGAGACAAAAGTAAGCGCGCCAGCAAAGCCGGAGACAAGCGCTTTAGGTTATGTCGAGGGCTGGAGAGGCCCAGTTTTATGTTATCTTAAAACAGATGTTCATGGCTTAATTGCAAGATGTAAAATCGTTGATGCTTCCAGTCATAATTGGCAGGGGCTGACCTACGCGGTTTTAGGAAATATTATTCCGGATTTCCCGGTTTGTAATAAAAGTTTTAATTTATCATACCCAGGAAACGATTTATAAAAATATGATTTATATCTTAAAAAATAGAATTTTAAAAGGCATCGTCACTAGGAATATTGATCCGTTTTTAGCGCGCAAGACGGAAATAGCGGGCCGGGAATTAAAATCTCTAATTCGGAAAAATTTTGGGCGTTCTTTAGATCTTCGGGAAGTGGATACTGGTTCTTGCGGCGCTTGCGAGTCAGAGATAATTTCTGCTAATAATCCTTTTTATGATTTACAGCGTTTCGGTGTAAATTTTGTTGCTTCGCCGCGCCATGCGGACGCGTTGCTTGTTACAGGGCCGGTCGCGAAAAATATGTTTTTGGCTTTACAAAAAACGTATCAGGCGATGCCGGAGCCTAAATTCGTGATTACCTGCGGAGATTGCGCTTTAGATGGAGGGTTGTTTAAGGATTCTTATTATGTTTGCCAAGCAGTAAAAGATATCTTACCGGTAGCATTGCATATTCCCGGATGTCCTCCAAAACCCGCGGTAATTATACAACAGTTGTTAGCTTTTCTTAAGCAAAAACAGGTTTAATTAAATCCTTATCTGTATTATAATAAACCAAATGGTTTTAGAAATATAAAGGAGCGAAAATGAAAGTTGTCGCATTTAATACTAGCGCGCGCAAGGATGGTAATACCGCAATTTTAATTAAGGAAGTGTTTGGCGAATTAGAAAAGGCGCAGATTAAAACCGAACTAATTCAACTGGCGGGTGAAAATCTTTCCGGTTGCCAGGGATGCGGAAAATGTTTTGTGCTTAAGAATAATAAATGTGTTTTCACCGCTGATTTGCTCAATAGTTATGTTGCCAAGATGATTGAAGCTGACGGGATTATTATTGGTTCTCCGACTTATTTTGCGGACTGTTCGGCGCAAGCCAAAGCTTTAATTGAACGTGCGGGTATGGTGAGCCGAGCTAATAATAATTTGTTTAAACGAAAAGTTGGAGCGGCAGTAATTTCTGTGCGGCGGGGTGGAGCAATCCATGCTTTTGATTCGGTAAATCATTTTTTTACCATTGGCGAGATGATTACGGTGGGAGCAAATTATTGGAATATCGGTATTGGCCGGGAGATTGGTGAAGTAAAAAATGATGAAGAAGGAATAAATACGATGCGCAGTTTAGGTCAAAATATGGCTTGGTTAATTAAAAAGATAAAAGAGTAATTGTTTTTAAATCGGGGAGGGGATGTATGTTTCGGGAAAAGATAAAAGTTATTGATTGCACTATTCGTGATGGTGGGTTAATGAATAAGCATGATTTTGATTTGCGTTTTGTGCGTGAAGTTTATAAAGCGCTTTCTGAGGCGGGGATTGATTATATGGAGATTGGTTATAAGAATTCCCGGCGTCTGTTTAATCCTAAAGAGTATGGCAAATGGAAATTTTGTGATGACGAGGATATTAATGATGTTATTAAGGGAATTAAGTCATCAACTAAGATTTCCGTGATGGTCGACGTCGACCGGGTGGAAGTGGAGGACGTGCGACCTAAAAAAGATAGCCCGGTGGATATGATCAGAGTGGCAACTTACGTTAAGGATGTTGACAAAGCGATATATCTTGCGAATCATTTTGCCGATAAAGGTTATGAAACGGCGGTTAATATTATGGCGATTTCCCGGGCTTTGGATAATGAACTTACCGAATGCTTGCAGCAATTAGAAAAAGAATCTAAGGCTAAAGTTGTTTATATCGTAGATAGTTTTGGTTCGTTGTATCAGGAAACTACCGAGTTTCTGATTAAGAAAGCAAAAAGTATTTTAAAGACTAAAGAGGTGGGGATGCACGCGCATAATAATCAACAGTTGGCTTTTTCTAATACTATCGAGGCGATTATTCACGATGCTAATTATGTCGATGGATCGATCTTTGGTTTAGGCCGCGCGGCCGGAAATTGCCCCACG
>CAIVOB010000065.1 GCA_903907475.1 Candidatus Omnitrophota bacterium | reverse complement strand
GTGGCAGGATTGTTTGGGTTTAATTTTAAGCGATCCGCAAAGCGTGCGCGCGCTTTTAATTAATAATTTTTCCGGGGTTAAGATTGACGGCTCCAACGCCACGATTATTGGTAAAAATTCAGGGGAGTTTATCGCCGACCGCAATAATATCAGCCGGGTTTGGATGGACCACGGTGTTTGGCCGTTTTTAACTTTAAATTTATATCTTCAGGAAACCGGAGATTTGGATATTTTACTTGCGCCGGCGACTTATTTTAGAAATCATCAAATTAATCGCGCGCAAAATATTGATTTGGCTTGGAGTGCCGCTTACGGAAATAAATTAAAAACTAAAAGTGGGAAAATTTATCGCGGTACGATCTTTGAGCATTTATTAGTGCAGCATTTGGTGCAGTTTTTTAATGTCGGAGCGCATAATCATATTCGATTAGAGGGCGCGGATTGGAATGATGGCCTGGATATGGCTAAAGAACACGGAGAAAGTGTGGCAATTTCCGCGCTTTACGCTGATAACCTCCAAATGTTAGCTGGGCTTTTGAAAGAGACGGGTAAAAAGGAGATTGAGATTGCCGCGGAGCTAGAGCTGCTTTTGGCGGAGGTGGATTATGCTAAAGTGAGCGCCAAACACGCAATCTTAAAGAAATATTTTTCACAAACTCAAAATAATCTTTCGGGAAAGAAGATTCGTTACAAGGTAATTATTTTAAGCCGGATTTTAGAAAAGCGCGCGCTTTGGATGAAGGAGCATATTCGGAAAACGGAGTGGTTAAGTGCGGGATTTTTTAATGGTTATTATGATAACCGTCAGAAACAAGTAGAAGGGAAAAAAGGGAATCTGGTGCGGATGACCTTGACGGGGCAAACCTTTGCGCTTATGGGCGGCGTGGCGACTCCGGAGCAGGCGCATAAAATATTAACAAATGTCCGGCGTTATCTTTATGATCGCGCGCTCGGAGGGATACACCTCAATACTAATTTTAAAACAGAGCAGCATGATTTAGGCCGCGCTTTTTCGTTTTCCTATGGTGATAAAGAGAACGGGGCAATTTTTAGCCACATGGTAGTGATGTATGCATATGCTTTATATAAACAAGGGCAGGTTAAAGCAGGCTGGGAGGCATTAAACTCTTTGTATCAGATGGCCGCTAATACTACCAAAAGTAAAATTTATCCTTGTTTGCCGGAGTACTTTGATCTTTCCGGCCGAGGAATGTATAATTATCTTACCGGATCCGCCAGTTGGTATATGCTAACATTGCTGACCCAGGTATTTGGAGTTAAGGGCCAGAGTGGCGATTTATTAATTGAGCCGAAGTTGAGCGCGGTGCAATTTAAAGTGACGGATAAAGTCAGCGTGAGCCGTATTTTTGGAGGAAGAAAATTAAAAATTATTTTTTCTAATCCCGGGCGTTTAGATTTTGGCAAATATCGCATTAAAGGTTTCTTATTAAATGGTGAAAATATTCCGATTGTGGAAGATGCGAAGCTGGTTATCTCGCGCGAGGTGATTTTAAGCTTAGCGCAGGCAAAACTGCATACTTTAGAAGTGTTTTTGGGATAGTTAAAGGAAGTTATCCGCACCAGTGATAGTAGCTTTGGCAAGAGGGATTTTTTTACTTTACATTTTCAGGGAATCCGATTATAATGGGTTTCGTTCATTAAATAAACCTTAAGGAAATAAGATGCAGAATAAAATATTAAAATTAGGATTGCCCAAGGGTAGCTTGCAGGAATCGACATTTAAAATGCTGAAAAAAGCAGGTTTCAATGTCAATCTTTCCAGCTCGCGTTCATATTTCCCGTCGATTGATGATAACGAGATTCAGGCGGTTTTATTACGCGCCCAGGAGATGTCACGTTATGTTCAGGATGGGGCTTTAGATTGCGGAATTACCGGTAATGATTGGATTTTAGAAAATAAATCGGATGTCGTAAGAGTCACGGATTTAATTTACGCCAAGCAGGGTTTAAATAAAGTGCGCTGGGTTTTAGCGGTGCCGCAGGATTCCGGATTAAAGAGCGTGAAAGATTTAAACGGTAAACGTGTGGCGACGGAACTGGTGCAAGTGACGAAAGATTATTTTAAAAAGCATAAAGTAAAAGTGGAAGTAGAGTTTAGTTGGGGCGCGACAGAAGTGAAAGTGAGCGCGGGATTAGTTGACGCCATCGTCGAGCTGACGGAGACCGGAAGTTCGTTGCGCGCTAATAAGTTGGTAGAAATTGCCACGCTTTGCGAGTCCACCACGCAGTTAATCGCGAATAAAAGTGCTTTTAAAGATAGCTGGAAGAAAGCCAAGATGGAGCAGATCGCTTTACTTTTAAGAGGGGCGATTGCTGCTGAAGAAAAAGTTGGCTTAAAGATGAATGTGCGTAAGGCAGACTTAAAAACGGTTTTAGCAAAACTGCCGGCATTAAAAAATCCGACGATTTCCGGTTTAAGTACGGATGGATGGTTCGCGATTGAAACGGTGATTGATGAAAAAGTTGTCCGGGTGTTGATTCCGGCTTTAAAAGCTGCGGGTGCCCAGGGAATCATCGAATATCCGTTAAATAAGGTAATTTATTAATTCATTAACACCCCACGCTAATAGGAATTGCGTGGGTGTACCCAGGTGGGTAAGGAGAATTAAGTCATGCCTTGTGGAAAGAAAAGAAAAAGACAAAAAATCAAAACCCATAAGCGTAAGAAACTACGCCGTCGGTTGCGTCACTTGAAGAAGAGAGCTTGGGGCGGTAAGGGTTAAGATTATTCTTTAAAGGATCGCGTTTTGAATTACCGATATTTTTACAGCTTACTCTGTCTTGGCCTTTCATTAATCCTGGCCGTTCCAATGGCCCGGGCTTTAGATATAAAACCAGACGCTAAAAGTTTAAGCCACTGTATTCTCGGGGCCTATCAAGAGGACTGCGGTAATCTGGATGAAGCGGTTTTAGAATATGAAAAAGCATTAAAGCTCGATCCGCAAAGTTCGCAGTTGCACTTAAATTTAGCTACTGTTCTTATTAAAAAGGATGATGCTTCGGGGGCGGAGGCAGAATTAAAGCAAGCGATAAAACTTGACCCTCAAGCTACCGAACCGCATTTAATTCTAGCGCTCGTTTATGTCGCGCAAGACAAAATTAATTTAGCGCAAGATGAATATTTAGCGGCGCTTAAAAACGCGGCAAGTTTAGAACCAAAAAATATTGAGATTTACCAGGGTTTAGGGGCGCTTTATTTAGAGCAAAAGAAATTTAAAGAAGCGCAGGAAATTTATAAATTAATTCTTGCTTTAAACCCCAAGGATTCTCAGGCGCATTTTTATCTGGGCAATATTTATTATCTCTTAAAAGATTTTCCGGCGGTAGAGAAAGAATTAAAAAGCGCTATAAAGTTAGACCCGGAAAGCGCGGAAGCTTTAAATTTTTTGGGTTATTTTTATCTGGAACAAAATAAATCAATTAATCAAGCCGGCGCGTTAATTGCCCAAGCTTTAAAACTTGACCCGGAAAACGGGGCCTATCTTGATAGTTGGGGTTGGTTTTATTTTAAAAAAGGTAAATTGCAAGAAGCGTTAGTTGAATTAGAAAAAGCTGCTCATAATTTGACGGATCCCGTAATTTTTGAGCATTTAGGTGATACTTACCGGAAATTAGGAAATTTAGCGCAGGCGAAAATTAATTGGGAGAAGTCTCTGGCGTTAGATAAGACACAAACAAAGATTAAAGAAAAACTGCTCCAACTTACCAATCATGGCAAATAAGCAATTAACCGTCAGTGAACTTGAAACCAGAGCCAAAGAAATTCGGCGCCTCATTATTGAAATGTTGGCTCAAGCTGGTTCAGGCCATCCCGGCGGCAGCCTTTCCGCGACGGATTTAATTACGGCATTATATTATAATGTTTTACATTTCGACGCTAAAAATCCCGGTTGGCCGGAGCGCGATCGTTTTCATATGTCTAAAGGGCATTGCTGTCCGTTGTGGTACGCGATTTTAGCCCAAACGGGTTATTTTCCGAAAAAAGATTTAGCCACTTTACGTAAACTTGGGTCGCATCTTCAGGGGCACCCGGATCGGGGCACTCCGGGGATAGAATCCGCTTCCGGATCACTCGGCCAAGGGCTTTCGATTGCATTAGGGATGAGTTTGGC
>CAIVOB010000064.1 GCA_903907475.1 Candidatus Omnitrophota bacterium | reverse complement strand
GCACCGTCACTCCGGTAGATTTCACTTTTGCCTTAAACGCGTCAGAAATAGCGCTTGATCCTTTAAATTTTGGCAGTAATGACGGATGGATATTTATGATCCGGTTGTGATATTTCTTCACAAAATCCGCGCTCAACATACGCATAAAACCGGCCAGCGCAATCAAATCTATTTTATAATTTACTAATCTGGAAATAATCGCGCGCTCAAAGCTCACGCGGCTCTCAAAATCTTCGCGCCGCACGATGATTACTAACACTTTTACCTTTTGCGCGCGCTTAATAACTAAAGCTTCGGGCTGGTCACAAACCAAAACCACCTTCCGCGCTTTAATCTTCCCCTGCTTCACGGCTTTAACAATCGCTGAAAAATTACTCCCGCGTCCGGAAGCAAAAATCGCTAATCTCATGCTCTAATCCTTATCGTTTTAGGCGGACAAACTTTCACACATTCCCCGCAAGAGGTGCATTTATGATAGTCAATTACAGCCAGATTATCAATGACATGAATGGCATCAAATTTACAAGCTTGCTCGCATAATTTACAGGCAATACAACCCACCGCACAGACGGCCTTAACATCTTTCCCTGAATCATGTGAAGAACATCCAATATAAATTGGCTGATTTATAGATATCAGAGAAAATAATTTTTTCGGACAAGCTAAAACACATTTATTACAAGAGCGGCATTTAATTTTATCGACTACCGGAAGCTTTTCTTTGGACATACTTATTGCTCCGAACGGACAGGCTTTCACGCAAGTGCCAAAACCAAGACAAGCATAAACACAAGCCTTTTGTCCTCCTAAAACAAAATTTGCCGCGATACAATCATTTACTCCATCATACTGATATTTATCTTTAACATTTATTCCCCCGTAACAATGCAAAGTCGCGACCTTTTTAATCTGCTTTTCTAAAGCTAAACCTAAAATCTGAGCGATTTTCTCTCTGGCCTCTTCACTACAGACCCGGCACCCATCCAAGGCGCTCTTTTTATTTAATAAACTTTCCGCGAAACTAAAACATCCGGGATTTCCGCATGCTCCGCAATTAGAACCGGGAAGCAAATGCTGCACTTCCTCTAATTTAGGATTAATTTCCACCGCCAACTTTTTAGAAGCAATCGCCAGGCCCACCCCAAACAATAATCCTAAAAAACCTAAAATTAATATCGCGATTAATATTTCCATTTTTATTTTTTAACTTTTAAACCCGCTAAAACCCATAAAACTTAAACTTAAGATTGCCGCGATCACAAAAGCCAAAGGAAAATCTTTAAAAGCTTTCGGAACATTACAGAGCTCTAAACGTTCTCGAATCCCTGACATTAGCAGCATTGCTAAGGTATAACCTAAGCCCACGCAAAGCCCTTGAAAAACCGAATAATAAAAACTCGCGGCGACGGCCTTATTTTTAAGAAAAAACATATCGATATTTAAAACCGCCACCCCTAATACAGCGCAATTGACGGTAATTAAAGGCAAATAAATTCCGAAAGCCCGGTATAAGTACGGGCTCACCTTACGAATAATCATCTCCACCAGCTGCACAAAAGCAGCAATCACCAAAATAAATGAAATCGTGCGCAGGTAAGTTAAATTAAAAGGTACCAGCAAAAAACGGTAGACAAACCAAGTGATCGCCGAAGACATCACAATCACAAACATTACCGCCGAACTCATCGCTAAAGCCGGTTTAGTCTCTTTAGAAATCGCGATAAACGAACATAAGCCCAAAAACCGGGAAAGAATGACATTATAAATAAATACTGCTGAAATAAATATCGTCAACAGCTCTTGCAGGCTCATGCTTTTCTATCCTTTAAAAAATTAAATAATCCCAATAATAAACCAATTACCAAAAGCGCTCCGGATGGCATGCCAAAAACAAATATCGGTTCAAATCCTTTGATTAAAGTATGCCCCAAAATCTGCCCCGCACCTAAAAATTCACGGATCGCCGAAATTAAAACTAAAGCTAAAGTAAACCCCACTCCCATTCCCAAACCATCCAAAAAAGAACGCGCTAAATTATTTTTGCAAGCATATGCTTCCGCCCGCCCTAAAACAATACAGTTGACCACAATCAGCGGCACATAAATACCTAAAGCGCGGTCTAAAGCCGGGCTAAAAGCCTTCATGCATAATTCCGCGATCGTCACAAAAGTCGCGATAATTACGATATAACAAGGAATGCGAATTTTATCGGGAATAAAATCACGCACTAAAGAAACTATTAAACTAGAACCGATTAATACAAAAGTCGCCGCGATCCCCATCCCGATACCATTGGTCACCGAAACGGAAACCGCCAACGTCGGGCATAATCCGAGCACTAAAACAAAAGTCGGATTTTCCCTAATTAACCCTTTAGTAAATTCCTTAATGAGCCCCATTATTTTGTCCCATAAATCCTATTTTTCGTATAACGATCAATAAATGGCGTTGCCCCGTTCATCATTAATATGGCGTAAGCTACCCCTTCCGGATACCCTCCCCAAAGGCGAATAATTGCCGTTAGTAAACCACAACCGACGCCAAATATCAATTGCCCCTGAGCAGTCAAAGGCGTCGCGACATAATCGGTGGCCATAAAAAACGCGCCCAAAATTAATCCTCCGCTTAAAATATGAAATAACCAATCTCCGGCAAAAAGAGTTTTGGCGCCAAAAATATAAGTAAATAAAGCCGTGGTAAAAATATAAGTTACCGGTATATGCCAACTGATATAGCCTTTAATTAATAAAATTGCCGCACCGATTAATAACGCTAAAATACAGACTTCCCCAATGCATCCGCCGTGTTTGCCTAAAAATAAATCTAAATATGACAAATGCTCGATGATTTTACCTTCCTTCAGCGCCGCTAACGGCGTAGCAGAAGTTACGGCGTCAATGCTAAAGGGTTTTACAAAGGTCGTCATGTACTTTGGCCAAGAAGCCATTAAGAAAACTCTTCCTACTAAAGCCGGATTAAAAATATTTTGCCCCAGGCCGCCAAAAACCTGTTTACCAATGGCAATCGAAAATACCGCGCCCACGACCGGTAACCACAAAGGAACATTAGACGGTAAATTGAAAGCTAACAGTATTCCCGTAATTACCGCCGAGCCGTCCAAAATCGTAATTTTCTTTTTGGTTAATAATCCAAAAACAAACTCCGTGGAAACTGCCGCTAACACCGCCAACAACGTCACCCAGAGCGCGGATAAACCAAAGATAATTACCCCTGCTATTCCAGCAGGGACAAGGCTTAAAACTACCGTCCACATAATCCGCGCGATAGATTCTGGCTTATGAATATGCGGCGATCCGGAAACTAGTAAATTATTTTTCATTTTGCATATACTCTTTTAACTCTTGAGCTTTCTTAATAATAGAATCCATCACCGCGCGGCTAGAAATTGTCGCCCCGGTGATCGCTTGCACATTTGCTAAGCTCATCGCTTCCTGATTATTAAATTGCCGCGTAAAACCATCTTCTTTTACGCGCATCCCTAAACCCGGAGTTTCATTTAAAGATAGCACCTTAATCGCGCTAATCCGGCCATCTAAAAACATCCCCACTAAAGTTTGAATCTCGCTAGAATATCCTTTTCCGCTGGCTTTAAAAACAAATCCGATCTTTTTATCCTGATTATCAAACGCCTGATAAAAAGATATTTCCGGAGTGGGATTTTTTTCCACGAACTTAGCTGCCTGAGGCATAATTTCTTTTAACGCCGCCTCTTCTTCAAATCGCGCCTGAGCGGCAATTTTGTCTTTCGTGAGAGCATTGACTCCGGCTAATAATCCGGCGGCAATTACGCAAATTAGAGCTAAAATAAAACCGTAGTGCGCCAGCTCCTTCATTTTATTTTACTCCTTCTAATTTTGCCTGTTTAATCGTCTGCAATAACCTGCGATTGGACGGACAAACATAATTACAAATCCCGCATTCAATACAATCACTGGCTCCATAATCTTTAGTTAAGTTCCAAAGTGATTTTTCCGCGGCTAAATTAATCTGACAAGGCATTAATCCTACCGGACAACCCCGCACACAAGCCGCGCAACGAATACAAGGATCCTCTTCTAATAACTGCGCTTCTTTTTTATTGAAAAGCAATAAACCACCGCTAGATTTAATAATCGGAACCTCGTCAGTATACTGCGCAATCCCCATCATCGGCCCGCCGATAATAATTTTAGCCGGTGCTTCTTTTAACGGAGCGCAAAATTCAATTAAATTCTTGATTGGCGTTCCTAAACGCACCCATAAATTTTTTGGATGCTCTAAACAACTGCCCGTCACCGTTACCAATCTCTCAATTAAGGGTTTAGAACGATAAACCGCTTCATAGATGGCATAGATCGTGGCAACATTCTGCACCAAAACTCCTAAATCAAAAGGAAGCTTGCCCCGCCCAATTTCTTTCCCTAAGATATTCTGAATTAATTGTTTTTCCCCGCCCTGCGGATAATCTGATTTTAAAACTTTAACCTTAAACTCCGGGAATTTCTTAAAAGCTTCAATCGCTAAGGGCTTATTGTCTTCAATCCCGATATAAATATCTTTTACTCCTAAACATCTGGCAACTAAAAGTATCCCTTGAGCAATCTGATCGGTTTTCTCAACCATTAAACGCGCGTCTGCCGTCAAATACGGCTCACACTCTGCGCCATTAATAATCAAAATATTTAATGGCTGCGGCGGATTAAGTTTAATATGCGTCGGGAAACTTGCCCCTCCCAAACCCACAATCCCGGCAGCGAAAACAATCTTCCTAAGCTGCTCAAGGCTTAAGAGGTCAATCTCTTGATGATTTTTTAATTGAAAGGACGGCAAATTAATTTCCGTGTCACCTTCAATCACAATCGCTTTAGCGCGGCCTAAAACCGGATGCGGCCAATCTTGAATTGCCACGACTTTTCCCGCGATTGAAGCGTGAATTGGAGATGAGACATGCGCGTCAATCTCGGCAATCTTCTGGCCTAAAGTTACTACATCTCCGATTTTTACTATAGGGTTACAAATCTTTCCCAAATGCTGGATTAAAGGAAGATAGACTCTGGCAGGGATCGGAGCCTTAACGCTCTCTACATCTTCAGTAAAATGTTTATTTTCCGCTAGTCTAACCATGCCGCCTTTCGATTAAAAAATAAATGCATTAAGCCAAATAAACTTAACAAACAACCCACCGTGACTAAAATCCACAACTGCGCGAATCTTTCCGCCAACATACTGGTAATAAACATAAACAAAAGAAATCCTAGATGCATTACGATCTCTAAATAACTAAAAATCTTACCCATCATCTCATTATCGCTAACCTTATGAATGATGGTATTAGAAGCAATCATAATCGGAGCAATAATTAACCCTAAAAATAAAGCCAAAGTTGCCGCGAACATAAAATACGGATAACGCGCAATGCCTAAAGCGAAGATAACTAGCATTATACCGCTTAAAACTAATGATGAAAATATGATCTTATAATGAGCAATGCGCTGGCCGAATTTTCCATAAATCAATGACCCTAAAAATAAACCGATTCCTAAAAACATTACCAGAAGCCCCAAGTCCTTAGTTGCCGAATGCAGAGTATTTTGCACAAAAACAATAATTACCACGTATACCGCGCCCAACGCCGACCAGAGCGCGAAAATAATTCCTGCCGTAGAACGAATGTCTTTCTTGCGGATAAAATAAAGTATTCCTTCTTTAATTTCCAAAAATACCGACTTTTGAATTACCTCTACGATCTCCCGGCCAACATCCTTAAACTTCATCGCCACAATACATTTACGGGAAATTAAAAAGATGCAAGTTCCGGAAATTAAAAAACTTAAAGCGTCCATAAAAAACCCGCTGCGCGCTCCCAATTTCTCGACTAAAATTCCGCTTGCTCCGAACCCTAAAATTGCCGCGATCATTCCCGAAGTATTTACCAAAGAATTAGCAATCAAGAGATCCTTTTTTTCTACTAAATCCGGGATAATTGCTAATTTTGCCGGTACAAAAAAACGGCCGATCGAAAAGGCGACAAAAATGACTAAATAAACCAGCCCTAAACTTTTGGCATAAAACAAAAATAACGGAATCGCCAGAACCAGTAAACTGCGCAGAAAATCACAAATATACATCGTCTTGCGGCGGTCCCAGCGATCAACATAAGCTCCCGCGATGGGGCCGATAATAAAAACCGGAATAATAGTAAAGGAAAGGATTTTGGCGATCTGTAAAGTCGAACCGGGAGCGCGCAGATAGACAAAAGCAATTAAAGCCATCTGCCCCAATCTATCTCCTAATTGCGAGATAATCTGGCCGATCCATAAAAGAAAAAAATTACGATTTTTTAGAACTTGGCGGAATCTAGCCATAAAGTTAGAGAAATAGCCGATGAGTGGAATCGAACCACCGACCTTGACTTTACGAAAGTCCTGCTCTACCAACTGAGCTACATCGGCAATAATATAATCACGAATTTAGTCAATATTATACCAATTCCCGACCAATAGTCAAAGACAAAGTGCGCTTCAATTTTAATAATGGATTCCCTGTTAGATTAGCGGGTCCTGTCTTGACTTGGTTTTCGCGGGGACGCTTGTTGCGCCCCAGCGTGGCGCAACTACGCTCGGGTCGG
>CAIVOB010000063.1 GCA_903907475.1 Candidatus Omnitrophota bacterium | reverse complement strand
TTATTATACACCCCGGATAAATCTACGCGTTTTAATTTTAATCCCAACCGTTTAGCAACTAATTGAGCATCTAAAAAATCCCGCGCCTGACTATTACAAGGTAAAGAAAGCAACAAAAGATTGGCTTTCCCCACAGCGGCTTTACATAAGGCTGCCACGACCGCAGAATCTATCCCCCCGGAAAGGCCTAAAACAATACCCTTAGCCTGAGAATCTTTAACTTGTTTTTTAATCCAAGCAACAATTCTATTCTTCATTTAAAATTATCCTTCCTTAACTTAACGCTTAAGAACATATTTTAACACAAAAACTATAGGAAACAAAAGTTTATTCCCGCAAAATTACTGGAAATATTAAAATGCTAACTTTAACTTTGTACCCAAGACATTACTATCGCTCCAAACTCCTTTACTTTGCGAACTTTGGAGTAAATAATAAATTTCTCCTTTAAGATTTTTAGTAAAAACCACGCCAAAACCGGCTGAAAAACGATTCATATTTAATCTCTGGCCATCATCAAAAAGAATAAAAACCTCATCTGCTAAATAAGGCTGAATTTCAAATTTAGTAAATTTCCAGGGGAACCTAATTGTTAGTTTATTGCGGTATTTCCAAGTGTCATCCTTATAATCAAAATAGTTATACTCTAAACGCGAACGATCTTCAAACTTAAAATCAAGCGCGTCCCATAAAAGAGCAGCATGAAGATAAGGTTCATTTTCAACCAAAAACTTATCCCCTCCTTTAGAAAGAACTTGGCGGTACCCGACTCCCAAGGTCAAATATTTCTGCAAACTATAAAAAAAACCTAAATCATAATGTTGATAATAAAAATCTTTGGCGCTCCCACCCCAGCGAAACTCTTCCTCAAAGATTATCTTCGCCTTATTATCGATTTTAAATTCCTGAGTATCCGTATTCCAAACTTGAAAATCTCCATCTTTGTAGGCATAACTTAAAGTTAACAACCCTAAAATTAAACCCCAAGTTAGAAAAACTATTTTCTTCATTATTTATTCCCTTTGCAAACATTCACGCAGGAGCCGCAAACAAACTGTTCCACTTGACGTTGCCTTTGGAAACTTTTAAGTTTCTCAAAACATTTCACTTGATCAAAATCTTGCGCGGTTTCATAAATTGCTTGCGCCGGACAAGCTTTCTGGCAAAGCCGACAAGTACCGCAATTATCATTTACCGGCTGATCTAAAGTTAAAGGCATATCGGTTAAGACCGTCACCAGGCGAAATTGACTGCCTAATTCTGCGTTCACTAAAAGATTATTCCGGCCGATCCAACCTAACCCCGCTAAAACCCCTAATTTTCGATGCGAAAGATGCGCGGTATTCTTCTCCCAGTCGATAATCTGAGTCGCCGGAATCGCGATCGCCGCAGATCCTTTTCTCTGAATCATATTGCTCAGCTTTAATGCCACCTGATCCAAAAAAGAATTCACAATCCGGTAGTGATGAAAATATAATTTCGTCGGCTCGATTTTAATCTCCGAAAGGATCGCGCCGGATAATCTCACTCCCAGGCAAATAGACTTATCTAAATGCGCTAAAGTTTCTTCGAGGATATGAAACTCACTTTTAACCGCGTTAATATCAGCCACCCCAAAAAGATCCATACCTTCCGCCAGGCAAAATTCCTTTAAAAGCGCGTAATTTTTAGCTTTATCCATTATTTTTCTTAAACTAAGCCTCACAAAAATCCAGTTAATACTGCGCCCCAATTAGATCTGCTTTTTAAACGGCTTGGATCTTAACCGCGCAGTATAAACCATTAACAACGATATTGCTACCGGAGTAACTCCGGAAATGCGCGACGCTTGCCCCAAATTCAACGGTTTAAACTGCGTCAATTTTTCACGAATCTCCCTGGAAATCCCGGTTAAATTACGATAATCAAAATCCAAAGGTAATTTAATTTTTTCTAAATTCTTAAACCGTTCCACATCCTTAAGCTGGCGTTGAATAAAACCAGCATATTTTACCTCAATTTGAATTTGCTGCCAAGCGCCTTCTGGTAACGTCGGTTTTAATTGCCGCATTAATTTAAGATCCGAGATACTAATCTCCGGACGTTTTAATAACTCTGCCAACGTTAAACCCTGCCTCGGCTTTGCCGAATGCAACTGCGCCAAACATAAATTATTTTCCACGCTTTCCTTAAAACGGGTAGTTTTCAAAAAATTCAAGCCCTCTTTAATACTCATTGCTTTCTTTAATACTTGGCGGTATTTTTTTAAATTTAATAACCCCAAATCAAAACCCATCCTACTCAAACGCAAATCAGCATTATCCTCTCTAATGATAAGGCGATACTCCACCCGCGATGTAAACATACGATAGGGCTCCAAAGTACCCTTAATCGTTAAATCATCAATCAACACGCCGATATAACTACTGGCGCGATCTAAAATAAACGGTGGCTTATGCTTCAACTTTAAAACCGCGTTAATTCCGGCCACTAATCCTTGCGCCGCTGCCTCCTCATAACCGGTAGTCCCGTTAATCTGGCCGGCAAAATAAAGATTTTCAATTATTTTGGTTTCTAAACTTGGAAAAAGCTGAGTCGGCTCGACGACAATATGCTCGATTCCATAGCCATAGCGAATGATTTGGGATTGCTCTAAACCGGGAATCGAATGTAAAATTTTTAATTGCACATCTTCCGGTAAGCTCGTCGATATACCGTTAGGATAAATCTCCTTAACTTTTAATCCTTCCGGTTCTAAAAAAACCTGATGCCGCGCTTTATCGGCAAACTTCACGATCTTATCTTCAATTGAAGGACAGTACCTTACTCCGGTTGAGGTAATCTTTCCGGAATATAATGGTGAACGATCCAAATTAGCGCGAATAATTTCATGCGTGACATTATTAGTATAAGTAATAAAACAAGGCACCTGTTTAATTTTTGGTTTACGGCTATAATTTGAAAAAAGCCGTGGGAGGAGATCTCCCTCTTGTTTAATTAATCCCGCATAATTAATCGAATTTTTATTAATCCTTGGGCAAGTTCCGGTTTTAAAACGCAAAAGCTTAAAACCTAACTCCCTTAAATCATTTGCCAAAGATAGAGCAGCCCGCTCGTTAATTCTGCCCCCGCTAAAATGTTTCAAACCGACATGCATCCGCCCCTCGAGAAATGTTCCCGGGCAAATAATCACGCCACCAGCAAAAATACTTTCCTTTTCCGTGACAACTCCGATAACCTTCTTGTCTTTAATGATTAATTTTTTTACTTCCGCCGCTTTAATCTTTAAGCGCGGCTGCCGCTTAACTATTTTTTGCATATAAGCGCTATACTTATGCATATCAATCTGCGCTCTTGAAGATTGCACCGCCGCGCCTTTTGAAGAATTCAGTACCCGAAATTGTATCGCGCAGGCATCCGCTGCCTGCGCCATTTCTCCACCCAAGGCATCGATCTCTTTCACTAACTGGCCTTTGCCAATTCCACCGATTGCCGGATTACAACTCATCCTGCCGATAGATTTAAGATCTAAAGTCAGCATCAAAGTCTGCGCCCCAAGCCGCGCGCAGGCCAAGGCCGCTTCGATTCCGGCATGCCCGGCTCCGATCACGATCAAATCAAATTTCTTCATATGGAATAATTAGATAATTAGGGACAGACACTATTTATTAATAAATAGTGTCTGTCCCTAATTTAAGGGATTAGCACTTCGAATAACCACAACCCTGACATTTAACACAACCTTCTTCATGTCGCAAGGCGCCGCCACAATCCGGGCACATCCCAACGATATTAATCTGCTCCTCTAAATCTACAGATTGTAATTGATCATCATGAGAATGTTTCATCGGAATAGTCAACGACTCTGCTGCCGCAGCCATCGCTAATTGCACATTAACCAAACGCCGTTCAATCACCCGGGCAATGGCATCAGCGCAAGAAAAAATTCTTTGCCCTTTTTCCCAGGAAGGAGAAGGACAACGAATATTACGTAATTGCTCAATAATCGACTTTACTTCAATTCCGGCGCGAAACGCTAAAGAAACTAAACGTCCGGTTGCTTCCAACTGACTCGCAGCGCAACCACCGGCTTTACCCATTTGGGTAAATAATTCAAACGGTTTGCCGTCCTCATCAACATTAATCGTAACATATAAATTACCGCAACCGGTAGAAACCTTGGTCGTAGTCCCGATAATTACTTCCGGGCGCGGGCGCGGAGCAATCTCTTTTTTAACTTCGGCGGCAAGTTTAATTTCCGCTTTCTCTTTCGGCTTACCGACATTTAACACTTGCTCTTCGCGGCTATTATCGCGATAAATTGTAATGCCTTTACAGTTTAAATCAAACGCTAAAATATAGGATTTACGCACCTCTTCAATCGTCGCCGAATGCGGAAAATTAATCGTTTTACTCGTCGCATTATGCACATATTTCTGGAAAGCCGCTTGCATCTTCACGTGCCACTCCGGAGCAATATCATGTGAAGTAACAAAAACTCGGCGCACATCTTCAGGGATTTCTTTGATCTCTTTAAGCGAAGCATTTTCGGCGATTTTTTCCATTAATTGCCGACTGTAAAATCCTCTTTCCCGAGCCACCTGCTCAAACAACGGCTCCACTTCTATTAATTTATCATTATCCATAACATTACGATAATAAGATATCGCAAACAATGGTTCAATCCCCGAAGAACAAGGGCCGGCGATAATGCTAATTGTCCCCGTCGGAGCAATGGTTGTTAAAGTCGCGTTGCGCATTCTCGTCAAACCGTCTTTTTTATCATAAATACTTCCCTTAAATGCCGGAAAGACCCCTTTTTCTTTTCCCAACTCTAAGGATTTCTTATTCGCTTCATCTAAAATAAATGCCATAACTTTTTCTGCCAGGGCCACTGCTTCCTCGCTATTATAAGGAATGCCCAAACGGATTAATAAACTTGCCCACCCCATCACTCCCAAACCAACTTTGCGGGTCGCCTTTGTGGCTTTTTCAATTTCCGCCAACGGAAATTTATTCACATCAATTAAATTATCCAAGAAATGCACCGCTAAACGCGTGACCTCTTTTAATCTTATCCAATCAATTTCACAACGCGTCCCGACTTTTTTACAAAGCCCATCCAAATTAATGGAACCTAAATCACAACTTTCAAAAGGTAGCAAAGGCTGTTCGCCGCAAGGATTGGTACTTTCGATCAAACCTAATTTCGGAGTAGGATTATATTGATTAATCCGATCGATAAAAATAATTCCCGGTTCGCCGTTTTTATGCGCCTGCTTAACAATTAAATCAAAAACTTCCTGAGCCTTAATTTTTTGCACCGGCTTATGCGTATGCGGATCAATTAAATCATACTCTTCTTGAGCCGCTAATTTTTTCATAAACTCATCGGTGATCGCCACGGAAATATTAAAGTTAGTAATCTGATTATTATTTTCTTTACAAGCGATAAACTCCATGATATCCGGATGGTCCACGCGTAAAATCCCCATATTCGCTCCGCGCCGCGTCCCGCCCTGCTTCACCGCTTCCGTCGCCGCGTCATAAACGCGCATAAAAGAAATCGGCCCCGAAGCTACTCCACCGGTAGTTTTGACTACGGCATTCTTTGGACGCAAACGGGAAAAATTAAAACCCGTCCCGCCTCCGGATTTATGAATTAAACTTGTCACCTTTAAAGTTTCAAAAATTGATTCCATCGAATCATCGATCGGCAAGGTGAAACAAGCGGAAAGCTGGCCTAATTCTTTTCCCGCGTTCATTAAGCATGGAGAATTGGGTAAAAATTCTAAATTCGTCATCATCCCAAAAAACGCATCCTGAAGTTTTTTTACTTCTTGGTCAGTTTTACCGTAAAGCTTGTCCGCAACGGCAATCGCCGCGGCGACTCGAGTAAAAAGTTCTTCCGGAGTCTCAATTAATTTACCATCCTGATCGCGACGTAAATATCTTCGCTCCAGAACCTTAATTGCGTTGGGGGATAATTTTAATTCCACTTTTCACCTCGAATAATTAGGAAGGTTAATAACAAATCACTAGAGCAATATAACAAAAGACTCTTAGCTTGTCAACAAAAAATTTTACAATATATGGGGTAGACATTTACGCATACCTACAATGGATTGTAGTAACTGACTATCGCGCCACAAAAGGCTTACAAGACTCCCGAATCACTAATTCCGCAGGAAGCAGAATTTTTTTCGGGACATTTTTCTTAAGAGCAATTAAACGATTTAACTCTTTGACACTTTCCTCAGCCATAGAAATTAAGGGCTGGCGCACCGTGGTTAAACCTACCGGCCCATAAAGCCCGGAAGGATTATCATCAAAACCGACAATCGATAAATCTTGAGGAATATTTTTCCCCAGTTCTCGCGCCACGGCCATCACCTCTAAAGCCATGGCATCCGATGCCACAAAAACCGCCGTGGCCGGATCCGCGGCCTTAATTAAATTCTCCGCCGCGCTACGCGCCGCTCCCCGAGAATAATCAGTTTGAAAAATGTAATCTTCCCGGATCTTAATACTATTTTTTTCGAGCGCTCGTTTATAACCTTCCAAACGCTTGGCCGCGGCTTGAGTCATCACGTCTCCGGTAATATGCGCGATTTTACGATGTCCTAATTCCACCAAATAATTAACGGCATTTTCCGCGCCTCCGGCATTATCAATCGCGATGCAAGAAACATCTAAATCATCAACGTAATAATTAATTACCACGCAAGGTATATTTTTTGCTAAAGAATCTTCTAGTTGCGCGCGATTACCGATAATATCGGAAAAGATTATTCCCCCGACTCCGCGCAAAGACAAAGGAGTGCGCGCGTCAGTTAAATGCAGTAACAAATCCAATTTTAAAGCTTCGCACATTGTCCCCACGCCGCGGATGAGCTCTAAAGCGTAAAATGAATAAAATATTCCTTCGTAACGAGGAATGACCAAGGCCACGACATTACTCTTTCCGGTAGCCAAGCGCTGAGCGAAAATCGAAGGTTGAAATTTTAATTCTTTAACGGCATTTAAAACTTTAATCCGGTTAGAGTCTTTTACCGTGCCCACTTTATTAATCACTCGGGAAACAGTCGTAATCGACACACCGCTAGCGCGAGCAACATCCACAATCGAGATATTCTGGGAGGGATTTTTTTTGGTACGCGTCATAGTAAGTAAAAAACTATTTTTATTTGATACTGTCGCCGATGTTTAAGGCAACAGTAGCTTTCTTAATATCGCAAGCCGAAATATTATCTCTGGCTTGAATAACTTCAATTGTTCCAATCGGTTTACCCAGCCGGTAAACACTAAAACTATCTCCGACCTTGACACCAAAAGAGGTACCTAAATCGATCACCACAAAATTACTTTCCTGATTCACCGCTAAAATCTTACCGCTCGATTCACTCGACACGGCCTTACTATTTTCAGCGGAAGAGCGCACCACAATCTCAGGTAATTCCACCGACTCGCGAGATTTTTTGTCCTGTGCCGCTACGGTTTTACCGCTACGAATAGCGTCCAATTCATTCTTTAAAGCGTCAACCTGAGATATTCTATCGGTCAACATCGACTCCATCTCCGTGAGCCGTTTCTCAATCGTTTGCTTACCAACCTGTAACTCCTGAACCTTTTTATCTAAAGAAATTTTACGGTTATTCAGGCCTTTTAGCTGCTTATTCAAAATTTCATTTTCACCGGCAATTACTTTAGCATTTTCCTGAATTCGCACTTTATCATTGCGCTCTCTTACCACTTCCTGAGTAATACTATCCATAATCTTTTGATTATAATCCATTTGCTTTAGAATATCCTGCTTTTCATTACGCAAACGGTTAATATCAATTTCTAAAACGCTTTTCTCTCTTTGCAAAGAATCATTGCTGATCTGCAAATCTCTTAATTGAATGCGAATATTAGCCAGTTGCATCTCTAAATCAGTTTTAGCTTTGAGGATTCCTCCCCAATAAGCGTCACTATTAGGAGGGATAACTTCCACCTGCCGACTATTAGCATCATTCTGGCTCAAGCTTTGTTTTCTTAGCTTCAGCATTAATTCATCTCTGGAACGCGTAGCAGCCTCTAACTTCTGCTGCAATTCATTTAAAGCCCCTACCGCTTTATCGCGTTCGCCTTGGAGCAATTCGATTTTATTGCGATTGCTTCTTAAATCATTCTCCACCTGGCTAATCTTACTCGATAATGTGGTATTCTCTTCTTTTAAATCATTCCGTTCCCGGGTCAGCATCTGTTGAGTATTAAAACCTTGTACTAAAAGAAAAAGACAAACCGCACAGAAACCCACTAACCCAATAATAAAAAATTTTACTTTTTGATCCATAATCCCCCCTTATTTATAGTTGGGCAAATACTTTTTCTAAAACTAACCCCGCCGCGCCCATCGCCACCGCATTCTCTCTTAATTGAGAATAAACTATTTTTAATTCACTCGTCGACTGTCGGAAAGCCCAATCCGAAACCGTAATTTTTATTTGCTTCAAAAATTCTTCCCCGGCCTCTTCCAACCCTCCGCCAATCACGACCACTTGCGGGTTCAATAAATTTACCAGATACGCGATCCTCACCCCTAATCTTTTCGCCGCTTGGTTTAAAACTGCCGCCGCAAGATAATTATTTAAACGCGCTGCCTTAAAAATACTTCTTAAATCCAAGTTTTCAATATTTACCGCGGCAACTTGCAAAAATTCATCTTTTGCTTTTGCATCCTTAGCAAGCGCGATTTTAAGATCAGAGACAATTCCTAGATCCAAATCCCAACGCTTAATAAAACAGGAAGCAGTATCTGAGCATTGCAACTTATCCTGCTCTTTATAATTATCAACGCTTACCTCTCCAGCATACCCCTGAGCGCCACGATAAATTTCTCCGTTAATCATAATTCCGCAACCCACTCCGGAGAACATATAAAGAACATTTTTATAACTTTTTTCTAAATCTAACCAATGCTCCCCAAAACAGGCGCAAGTAGCATCATTTTCAATAAGCGTTGGTAAATTAAATTCTTTTTCCAACAACCCCCGCAATGGCAGGTCTACCGAAGCGTAAGTATAGTAATTATCAATTTTCTGCGGCCAATGGATTAAACCGTCTTTTTTATTAATTAAACCCGCGACCCCAACGCCGATGCCTTTAATATTTTCCACATAACCTTTAGAGCGCCTCAGAAGCTCCCGCACAATTTCTAAAAGACAACCGGAGACTTCGCGTACTGACGCTCGGGGCCGGGTCACTTGAGTTTTAGTAATAATATTACCTTTTAAGTCTACTAAAAGGCCCACCATGTTCATGAGATTTAATCCCACGCCGATGGCAAAACCCCCTTGAGAATTTAAATCCAATAATACCGGCCGCCGACCGCCTTCCGATAAATCTAATTCTTTTTCGTAAACTAAATTGCTTTTAATAAAATCATCAATATAGTTAGAGATGGTCACAACGTTTACCCCCATCTCCTGCGAAATATCCGAACGGCTAATCGGCCCTTGTTTTCTTAAGATATCTAAAATTTCGATACTACGTTTTTCTTTTTCGCTAAATATCTCTTTTTGTAAATCTAAAATACGCATAAAACAAAATTTGCCTTCCTTATTTAAAAAATAAGAAATAATCTATCTTATTTATACTACTAAAAAATCTTTAAGTCAAGTATTTTTAAGAAGTAAGGTAAAATCGAGGTAGGAAAAATAAAGATTAGTAGACATCCACCATCACGAATGAATGCTCCAGGGCTCCTCCGGGAGAAACAATCACCAGATTAATTTCTTTGGTCCCCGGATCGTTATACGTGCCTTGAAAATTACTTTCTGTAGTTCCCGGAGTCTTTTCCCCTAGACTACCGCTCCAAAGATATTGTAACTCCACGCGATTACATCCGCTTTCCGGCATCGCGACCTGCGCCGAAATAGTCGCCGACTGATTTTTCTCTAAAATATAAGCGGAAGATTGCAATTCCGCGCTATTCATCCCCGCGGTAGTTTTTTCAGGTTTTAAAACGAGATCCAAAAAGGTTTGCAAATTATAACTTAAAGGCTGAGCAGCTTTAAGCTCATTTAATCGCGCTTGAGCCTCGCGCACGGACGAAACATACTTTTCCCCGGCATTTTTTAATAAAGCATCGTAATCTGCTTTAGCTTTTATAAAATCACCCTGCCACTGCGCTAATAACCCTAATTGATACAAAGCAGCAACTCCATGCGCGCTTAAAGGGGATTTAGCAATAAGTTTCTCAAAGTAACTCTGCCCCATGCTCAAATCCGCCCCAACATAAACATTAATCATTCCCACCTTATAAACTACCTCATCAAAATGCCGCGTCTCTGGATATCGTTGGATTAATTGCGAATAAAGATCTTTCGCCGCACCATATTCTTTAATTTTCTCTAAATTAAAGGCGCGCAAATAGATTGACTCCTCATTGAAAGCATCCTTCTGCCCCAGAGCGGCTATTTTTAAATAAATTTTTTCCGCGTAAACCGGATCCGCTAAACCGGAAGCCTTATAAACAAAAAGGCTGGCAATTTCAAATAATTCGCTCACCATTTTATCCGGCGTAAAACTCTTGGAGATTCTCTCAATATAAATATCATAAACTGTTTGCGCTAAATCCAAATTACCGTCCTTATAAAATCCGGCGGCGATTGTTTTAAGCTTAGTATCATCAGTCTCACCGGTAACCAATGCCACAGAATAAAGCTTATAAATCTCCCGCGCCTGAGATTTTTGCTCCGCAGCTGATAAAATATCCGCCGCTTCTTTAAGCAATAATGGATCATTTTTTGCTTGAGCATAAAGATTTAAATCCGCCATAAGATCCGTCAAAGCCTGCTGCGTAAAAGCATCCTGTTGGCCAAAATGAAACTGCCAAATTAAAAGCCTGCTTTTAACGCGTAAGCAATCATCACCTTGAGTTTGAGCGATCACCGGATCAATATTTTCCACGATCTCCTGGCGATAATCATTACCACTGGCAAAATACTCATCCCAAGACTGTTTTTCTTCTAAGTACTTTAATTGGTTAAAACGCGCTAACGCTTGATAATAGTTAACGCAAAGCGCGTGCGCTTTATTCTTATCCTTAAAGGTACTTAAAAAATTTATAAACTCGCGATATTGATGCTCGGGAAAATATTTTGCTTGTGCTTCTTCAAAAAGGGCGCAACAAGAATTCGAAACTTTCGCATCCTCTGGCAAGGGAGCCGCAAAAATAGGAGCGCCGTTAAATAAAATGCCTAAAAATAATAAACCGAATTTCCAGTGCCTTAACATAGCCTTCCTCCTAAATCTATTAAATTACGATCACGTTTTTTTACGAGGCATTTTTTTTACTACCGGGTGTTTCCAAAATTCTCTAATTAAATAATACGCCTTACGCGGATAACGCGGATTACTAACCTCACTGGAGTTGGCCGAGGTACTATTTGGCGCGCTACTTAAAGCGACAATCCCGAACCATTCTTCATTCATATTCATATTATTAGCGGCCCGGATATCAAAATAATAACTACCATTAGACCAGCCGCTCTCCGTATCGTGAATCTTCCAAGTGTCCGGATTATCCGCCGTATGTTTCCACCACTCATCCGTCCATTCAAACATTGTCCCACCTAAACAATTCCCGGCGCCTTTGGAATTCCCTGCTAAATTTTCATAAATTTGGGCCCATTGAGAAACTAAGAAGAACCCCTGCATATTCTGGTCTTCCTTTTTTAAATACGCGTCATAACAATCCGCCCCAAATTCCGCTAAAAGCACCGGCTTATCGAATGTCATCCGAACAGATTTGAAAAGATTCCCAAAAGTTTTGCCGCGATAAATAATACAGGCGATAAAATCAACATCCTGGCTAAATTTATTGGCGTATTCTAGGCCCACCAGTTCTCCGTTACCTAAACCCACCGGATGATGCGTATCTATTTTATGAATCTCTTGAGAAATATCATTAATAAAGGAATAATAAATTTGCGCCCGCATTTTCTTTTGTTTTTGCAGATCAGGCTCTTTATCAATCTCCTCGCTCGACCAGGGGTTGACCTGCCCTAAACACGAGTAATTATTTTCATTTCCTAAAATCCAGCCAAGAATTCCGGGCTCATCTTTATAAAGACGCACCATCTCTAATACCTGCAAATCGTGCTTCCGAAATCGTTCCACAGATTAATGTGGATCTGAAAAGACGCTTGACC
>CAIVOB010000062.1 GCA_903907475.1 Candidatus Omnitrophota bacterium | reverse complement strand
CTCTTAAAACATTTTTTCCCGGTAACTTACTCAAAAGCTCAATATCTTTTAAAGTTAAAATTTTATCCTGAGAAAAACCACATTCCACGACTAATTTTTCGTGCTCTTTACGAAAAGTACAAAGAATTCTAGAAGTGTCTACCGGCTCATCCTTAAAAAAAATCATGCCGCAAGGAGTTTCGATATTCTTCACTAAATCACCTAAACCTAAATCTTTAAGTGCCAGGCGCGCGACACTATTTTTAACGACAAATAAATCCGATTTGCTACCTTTTAAAATCTTTCTTAAATTACTCATATCCGGGCTAGAAACGCCGGAATATTTTATGATAATTAATCCTTGGCTCGATTTAAAAGCATCTTTAATGCGATTACCCGACGTCTCTTTAACTAACAAACCGATTTTTTTCATTTTAACAAACGATCCTTAATCCCGGATTCATAGAGGTAGTAATACTTAAACTTTTGACAAATTTCCCTTTTACCGAAGCCGGGCGCGACTCATTAACCGCCTCAATTACCTTAAAAGCATTATCATTTAATTGGTCCGCGCTAAATGAAAATTTGCCCACCGCTAAGTGCATTCCACCTTGTTTATCGACGCGAAATTCAACTTTTCCCTTACGTAAATCTTCAATCGCTTTAGAAATATCATTGGTTACGGTTCCGGTTTTCGGGCTAGGCATTAAACCACGCGGGCCTAAAACTTTACCCAATTTACTTAAATCTTTCATCATTTCCGGAGTAGCAATCGCGCAATCAAAATCCAAAAATCCAGCGGCAACCTTATCCATTAACTCCGTTCCCCCAACGTAATCCGCTTTGGAATCTCGCGCCTGGCGCTCATGTTCGCCTTTACAAAATACCGCAATGCGTACTTTTTTACCCGTTCCATGAGGAAGCACCACCGTCCCGCGCACCATTTGATCGCTCTTTTTAGTATCAACACTTAAATTAAAATGCAGGTCTACGGAGCCGTCAAATTTCGGTTGAGGCAGCTTTTTTAAAATAGTAATTGCTTCCTTTAACTGATAGAATTTGTTCTGCTCCACCTGCTTAATCGATTCTTTATAACGCTTACTAATAGTTTTCATGTTTTATCCTTCAATCGCAATGCCCATGCTCCGGGCAGTACCGGCGATAGACTTAATCGCTTGGTCTAAATTATCAGTATTTAAATCCACAAGTTTTAATTTAGCGATCTCTTCAATTTGTTTTTTCGTCACTTTACCAATAGTTTCTTTTCCACTTATACCCGAAGCCTTAGCTAAATTAGCCGCTCTTTTAAGCAAAATTGATGATGGCGGGCTCTTAATAATAAAGGTAAAGGTACGATCTTCAAAAACGCTGATAATAACCGGTAAAATCAAACCATCTCGACCTTTAGTTTGCTCATTAAACTGCTTACAAAACTGCATAATATTTACGCCATGTTGGCCTAATGCCGGGCCTACCGGCGGGGCGGGGTTAGCTTGCGCCGCCGGAACATGTAATTTAATTTGTGCTTTAATCGCCTTTGCCATAATTTAAACCCTCTCTACCTGCCAATACTCCAGTTCCACCGGCGTGGAACGTCCGAAAATCGAGACACTGACCTTAACTTTTCCTTTTTCCGGATAAACTTCTTCTACCACGCCGTTAAAATTTAAAAATGGTCCTTCATTAACTCTCACTTGCTCGCCTTTATCAAAAACGATCTTCGGAGAAGGTTTCGCGGCAGTTTCTTTGGTGCGCTTTAAAATACTCTCTACTTCTTCCGGCGGTAACGGCACCGGTTTACGGCCCAAACCTATAAAACCGGTTACCCCGGGTGAGTTCTTAACAAAAAGATAAGTTTGTTCACTCAGCTCCATTTCCACCAATAAATATCCCGGGAAAAACTTGCGCTGCGTAATTTTTTTCTTTCCGGCACGAATTTCAGAAACCTGTTCGGTAGGAATGATAACGCTTGAAATCAGCTCCTGCAAACCAGCAGCGGAAATCTTTTTTTCCAAAGAAGCTTTGACTTTTTCTTCTATTCCAGTTTGTGAATGAACAACATACCAGTTTTTCATTTAAAAATTGCGCTTAAGAACCTGGATAACCCCAGATCCACAATCCCAATAAAAATTGCCATAATCACCGTCACTGTCAGTACCAAAATTGTTGAAGCAATTAATTCTTTTTTCGTTGACCAGGAAACTTTGCTTAATTCCGCACGCACTTCTCTAAAAAAATTAACCGGTTTAGCGATAATATTCACAGCTTTTCTAAATCTCCCTTTTTACGCTCCCACCGCGCTTTTTTTTACAGGAGCGGCAGGACTTGAACCTGCAGTCACGGTTTTGGAGACCGTTGGTTTGCCATTAACCGACGCCCCTAAAATTTTTATTTCTTTAATCCCGACTCATAATCTTGCATAAAATTTTAATTCAAAATTTTATGCATTCGTCGGGATAAGTTCAGACAAACAACTTATGTCGCTTTCGCTCCATAAGTTGTGTCTTCACTTAATCTCTTTATGCGGGGTATGCTTATGACAGGAATTGCAGAACTTACTCAGCTCCAGCCTATCTTGATGCAACTTTTTATTCTTTTTCGTCGTATAATTTCTATTCTTACAAACCGTACATTCTAAAGTAATAGTTTCGCGCATAGTTTTATATTCCTTTTAATTCCGACTCATAATCTCGTATAAAATTTTATCCTAAAATTTTATACATTCGTCGGAATAAGTTCGACTTACAAACTTATGTTCACTGTCGCTCCATAAGTTTTAAGTCTCACTTAAGCTGGAGACGAGAATTGAACTCGTGACCCCGTCCTTACCAAGGACGTGCTCTGCCAACTGAGCTACTCCAGCAAAATTGGACTGGCTCCGTCGATTGAGCTTGAAAAGTAAAAAAAAATTCTCCCTAAGAAATTCTTCAAAATTATCTTTGGTTATTACTATTATTTATGTATTTTACCGCTTTGCAGCACACCTATTTACGTGAAGTAAAGAGTTTATACTATGGTGGCAGGTTTGTCAAGGATTTTTTTACTTTTTTTATAATAAATTCGCTAGGGCAGCAAATTGTTCTAAACTTAAGTCTTCCGGGCGCACATTTGGACTCACCTTTTCCTGAATAAAAAATCCTTCTAAGCACTCCTTACGCACTAGATTATCCAAACTATTTCTTAGAGTTTTACGACGCTGGCCAAAAGCAGCGCGAATAATTTTAAAGAAATAAACTTCATCTCGCACCTTTACTGCCGGATTAGCTCTCATTCTTAAAGATAAAAAACACGAATCAATTTTTGGCACCGGCTGAAATGAATTTTTCTTAATCAAAAATAGAATCTTCGGTTCTAAATAATATTGCACAAAACAACTAAAGGCTCCAAACTCTTTGGAACCCGGGCGCGCCACCATTCTGCGCCCAAATTCTTTTTGCACCGTAATAAAAGCAACCTCAATGTTACGCCGATAATTAATTAACTGCTCAATAATCGGGCTAGAAATATAATATGGAATATTACCGATTACTTTTATTTTCCGATGAATTTTTTCTTTTTGTAAAAAATTGTTTAAATCAAATTTTAAGATATCATTTTTTAAAATTTGATAGTTCTCATGCGGCGCCAATCTTTCATCTAAAAGCGCATAAAGCCGTTCATCAATTTCTAAAGCATAAACTTTTTTTGCCACTAATACCAGCTGAGCTGTTAAATCACCGCGCCCAGAGCCAATCTCCAGAACTAAATCATCATGCTTTATACCAGAGGCACGCACGATCTTATTTTGAATATTTTTATCAATTAAAAAATTCTGCCCTAAGCTTTTTTTTGGTTTAATGTACATTGAATGGCAAGTTTTATCGCCGCCAGGAGTGAATCCGGGCATGCTAAATTTGGTTTTTTTGCTAAATCAAAAGCTGTGCCATGCAGAGGAGAAGTGCGCACAAAAGGCAGCCCTAAAGTCAGATTTACACCACTTGAAAAATCCGTTAACTTTAAAGGAATAAGCGCTTGATCGTGATATAAAGCAATCACACAATCAAATTTCCCTTGAGCCGCTTGGGCAATCGCCAAATCCGCAGCCAAAGGGCCGGAAATAATCGCTGTCCCATTATTCTTGTTAAAACGTTTTACTACCGGACAAATAACCTGCGCTTCTTCCTGACCGATTAAACCATTATCCGAAGCATGCGGATTTAAAGCACAAACCACAATTCTGGGCCGCTTTAATCCGAAATAAACATTTAACCCACGCAAAGTATTAACGATATTTTTCTCTAAAACTTGAGCCGTAATTTTTTGGGAAACATCTTTGAGAGGGATATGCCTGGTGACTAAACTAAATTTCAATTGTTTGTTAATTAGCATCATTACCTGGTCAAACGAATTAGTTTTCCACGCTAAATACTCGGTGTGACCGCCAAGTTTAGCGCCCGCTAAATAGATTGCTTCTTTAGAAATAGGACAAGTGACTAAACAATCCAGCTCTTTAGTTTTTAAAAGTTTTAGTGCCAGATCCAAATATTCTAAAGACGCCTTCCCGCTCTGAGCACTTAACTTACCAAAGGAAAAATTTCTTGGCGCAATATTATCGACATCAATTAACTTAAAAAAATCCGGCTGTAGCTTTAAAAGTTTAGCCGCCTGCGTTAAAACAAAACTATTTCCAATCACAGTAATCTTGACCTTGTTTTTAAGAAGCGCCAAAGCTTTAAGCGTCACCGCCGGTCCGATACCCGCCGGGTCGCCTATGGTCAAGCCAACTTTAATTATCGAGGATTTTAATATAGGATTGCTGCTTAATTTCATTTAACCACTGGGTTAGCCCTGCTTGAAGTTTTTGATCAAATAAATATTTTTTGATTTTTTCCTGGGCACCAGCCAAATCTAGTTGTTGACTGCCTAAAATATCATCCAATCTAAAAATATAGTATTTGGCGTCAATCTTTACCGGATTTGACACTTCATGTAAACCCAAAGCAAAAACCACGCTTTCAATTTCACTGCGTAAATCTTCGCCCTTTGAGGCAGTAAGCGCGTCAATATTAAAAACGTAACGCGCGGCCAAATCCGCGATTTTTTCACCCGTGCGCAACTTATAACTCACGGTTTTGGCGATATCTTCATTTTCTAAAATAATCATCGTTAAAATCCGCTCTTCCGGTTTTAAAAATTGCCTTTTATTCTGGTTATAGAAATTATTGATCTCATCCGGCCGGATAACCACTTTACTACGCACTTTTTGCTCCACAATAAGATAAGATAGCATCTGTTCGCGAATTTTATTTTCTAAATCCGCCTGCACTAATCCCTGCTTAGATAAATCCTCTTCAAAATCCGCTTCCCGGCCGTAACGTTTTTTAATTTCATCAATTTTCCCCTTTACGCGAGACAACTCAACCGTAATCTTTTCCATCTTAGCCTGCTGCAGCATAAGACGATCTTCAATTAACCGCTGCAATAAATCCGGCCGCGCTGCGTTAATTTTATCTTCCAAGGCCTTACCGGTAAACTCGCGAGAATACTGCAAACGCATAAAATTCAAAAAATCACTCAAATCTTTTTGCGTAATTATTTCATTATTGACTACCGCCACAACTTTATCTTGAGCGTAAAGACAGTGCGGAGTAGATAGTAGGCAATAAGTAGGTAAAAAAATCAAAAATAATAAAAATCTAATTGTACGCATCATTAAAAGCTCCCGCTTTTTTAAAGTTTACAATTGCTTCTTTTAATAATCTGCAATACAGATCAAAACCCAATGACTCAATATAACCATGCTGCTCCTGCCCTAAAAGATTACCCGCTCCGCGAATCTCTAAATCTTCCAGCGCAATATTAAAACCTGAACCTAAATCACTATGCTCCTGGATTGCCTGCAATCTTTTTTTCTCATCGGCATTTAAAATTCCATTTTTACCGACCATAAAATACGCAAAAGCCGTGCGGTTAAATCTCCCGACCCTGCCCCGCAATTGATGCAAATCGGACAAACCAAACATCTGGGCGTTATTAATAATAATCGTATTAGCATTAGGAATATCGATCCCCGACTCAATAATCATCGTAGAAATTAAAACATCGATCTTCCCGTTAATAAAATCTCCCATCACCTGCTCTAACAACTTGGAAGGCATCTGTCCATGCGCTAAACCAATGCGCACCTGAGGAGATAAATTTCTGGCGACCTTATCCCTAACTTTCTCTAAATCCAAAATCCGATTATGTAAAAAGAACACCTGGCCTTTGCGCGCCAACTCACGCTTAATTGCCTGGGTCACTAAATCTGAGTCATATTCTACCACAACCGTTTTGATAGGCAACCTATTTTGCGGTGGAGTATTTATCACCGAAAAATCCTTGGCCCCCATAAGGCTCATATATAAAGTACGCGGAATCGGAGTCGCGGTTAAAACTAGCACATCAGTGGTAGTTTTTAATCTTTTTAGTTGTTCCTTCGCCTTAACTCCAAACCGCTGCTCCTCATCCACAATCACTAAACCCAAATCTTTAAAATGCACATCCGGCGAAAGTAAACGATGCGTACCGATAACAATATCCACGCCCCCAAGGGCTAAATTTTTAACAATTTGAAGCTGCTGGCTTTTAGTCTTAAAACGCGAAAGCATCTCCACATTAACCGGAAAATCCTTGAGGCGTAAAGTAAAATTTTTATAATGCTGTTCGGCTAAAATCGTAGTCGGGACAAGATAAGCCACCTGCTTATTGTCCATTACCGCTTTGAAAGCAGCCCGCAATGCCACTTCCGTTTTACCATACCCCACATCACCGCAAAGCAGCCGGTCCATAGGTTTAGATGACTCCATATCAAGTTTTACCTCAAGACAAGCCTTAGCCTGATCCGGAGTTTCTAAATAAGGAAATGTTCTTTCAAAATCCGCCTGCCAAGCGGTATCTGGGGAAAATTTATTCCCCTTGCAAGTCAAACGTACCGCCTGTAAACTCAATAAATCCCAAGCCAACTTTTGAATTCCTTTGCGCGTTACTTCTTTAACCCTCTGCCATTCTTTAGTTCCTAAACGGTAGAGCTTGGGCTTTCGAGCTTGAAAAGCAATATATTTTTGCACCAAATGCATTGCGCTCACCGGCACATAAAGCTTCTCACCGCGGTCATATTCAATTACTAAATGATCTTTTGGCCCTCCGACAAGTTTAATTTTTTGCATCCCCAGAAATTTACCAATGCCATGCTGATTGTGCACCACTAAATCTCCGGGAGTCAAATCCACAAAATTTTTGAGTGGAAACTCCGATGTAAAATCAGCGACTCTTTTACCCGAAGGTTTTTTAAAGGGCAGGATAATAACTAAATTATGCAGCCAAAGCGCCTGGCCATTTTCAGGATTAAAGGTTTTAAGCGAAATTATTTTTTGGTGGTCAAATACGATGCGAATAGGCAATTCAAAAGAAAACGGGAAGATATCCACGATATCTCCCCGAGAACTAAAATCACCTTCATTTGCAACCAGCTCCTGCCGCTGGTAATTAAAATCTACCAATTGGCTTGCCAAGACCTCCAAATCAATATCCTGATGCAGATATACTTTGAGAGATTTAAATAGCATGCTATTGGCCAGAAATCATGCAATAAAAATTACTTAACGGCTTTACGACTCCAGGCAAGCACCAGCGGAGAAGCGATAAAAACAGTAGAATAAGCTCCGCAAAAAAACCCGATTAATAAAGCAAATGAGAAATTACTTAAAACATCCCCGCCGTACAAAAAGATCGCCAAAACCGTTAAAAGGGTCACACCCGTAGTAATAATCGTACGGCTTAAGGTTTGATTCACGCTTAAGTTAATCAGCTCTTTTAAATTAAGTTTGCGATTAAGGCGCGCATTTTCCCTGACCCGGTCATAAACAACAATCGTATCACTAATCGAATAACCGGCAATCGTTAAAAATGCCGTAACACTTAAAAGATCAATTTGCCGGCCAGTAAGGCTTAAGAAACCTAATGCCACCAACACGTCATGCAAAAGCGCGATCACCCCGGCTAACGCAAATTCAAAATGTTTAAATCTAAAAGCGATATAAATCAATATCCCAATCATCGACCAAGCAATAGCCAATAAAGCCTTATGTTTTAGATGCTGCCCAGCAATCGGCCCAACATGTTCAATTTTTAACATCTGCACATCATCATTAGGATAAATCTCTTTTAATTTGGCGCTTAATTGAGTACTTTTATTCTGCGTAGTGCGAATTAACACCACACGCGGATTCTCCTTAAACTGCTGAATCGTCGCCTCCCCCAAGTTTAAATCCTTAAGCACCTGGCGAATAGCATCAATCTTAGGGGCAGTCTTAAAACTATACTCTTGCAGCTGCCCTCCGGAAAAATCTATTCCATACCCCTTATGCCCCTTCATAATAAAGGAGGTCAAACCAATAATCGTAATCGCTAACGAGAGTGTATAAAAAATCTTTCTTTTGCTGATAAAATCCATCTTGGTTTCTTTAAGCATATGCAACATCGGTAAAGACTTAACAATCCCAACATTTAAAAGAACCTCAAGTATAGTATGCGTAACAACAATCGAAGTAAAAAGACTGGAGACTATACCAATGGTCAGCGTTACAGCAAAACCCCTAATCGGGCCGGTACCAAACTGAAATAATAAAAATGCCGCAATCAAATTAGTTAAATGCGAATCAAAGATTGCAGTAAATGCCCGATCGTAACCAAGCTTAATAGCATTACGCAAAGCTTTGCCCGCATGGAGTTCCTCGCGAATACGCTCATTAATCAAAACATTGGCATCAACCGCCATACCCAAAGAAAGCGCAATACCCGCAATACCGGGTAAAGTAAGTGTCGCGGATATGCCCGGAAAGATACAAGGCAGTAAGCCTAAACCGCCGGTAATCATTAACAAGTTAAGCAAAAGCGCCACATCGGCAATTAATCCGGAAAGAAGATAATATACAGCCATAAAGAGCAGCACAAAACTCAAACCAATCACGCTGGCCTTTACTCCTTTATTTATCGAATCCTGTCCTAATAAAGGACCAACCGTACGTTCCTCTTCAATATGCATCGGAGCCGGCAATGCACCAATTCTTAAAACCAATGCCAAATCTTGAGCTGTCTGAGAGTCAAATCTTCCAGTAATTATCGCTTCTCCCGAGGGAATCGCCTCACGAATACGCGGAGCAGATTGAATTTTGCCGTCTAAAACAATCGCTAAACGTTTACCAACATTAGCCGCAGTAATCTCGGCAAACTTTTTAGATCCGGCCGCATTAAATTTTAAAGAAACAATCGGCTCATTAAATTGGCTCTGGTCAAAACGCACTTCGGCATTAGTTAGAGCATCTCCGACTAAAACCGCTTGCTTTTCTAAAAGTAATGGTTCATTTTCATCTAAGGTATTTTTTAATTCAAAACCTTCCGGGATAGCGCCGGCAATTGCCGCTTTTAACTTTTCTGGATCGTTAGCGACTACCTTAAACTCCAACATCGCGGTCTTTCCAATTAAATCAATTGCCCGCTCTCGATCTGTAACCCCGGGTAGCTGGATAATAATTTCATCTTCACCCTGTTTCTGAATAGAAGTTTCCCTGACCCCAAATGCATCAATCCGGTTACGAATCACTTCCACCGCGCGATCGCAAGCATCAAGCTTAGCCTGCCCTTCAAGATGGCTGGTATCAACTTTCATTAAAAGATGCATCCCGCCTTGTAAGTCTAAGCCCAGATTAATGCGCTTATCTAAAGGAAAGGTATAAAAAGTACAAACCCCCACTACCCCTAAGATGAGCAATATTTTATAGATCAGTTTTCTTTCCATAATGCTAAAACTCCTATTTTTAAATTTTAAGGCTTTTTAATATAGGCCACGCTATTCTTTTCAATCTCCATTTTTACATTTTCATCAATACGTAAAGTTAAAGTTTTTTCTTTTACATTAACTACTGTTCCATGAATCCCGCCTAAGGTTACCACTTCATCATTTTTATTAATTCCGGTAAGCATCTTCTGATGCTCCTTTTCTTTCTGTTTTTGCGGTCGAATAAGTAAAAAATAAAAAATAATAAAAATTAAAGCTAAAGGAAAAAGCTGTACGATTGGATTGGCAACGCTAGCTTGTGGCATTTTAAGCACCCTTATCTTTCTTTAATAAACTTTTCACGGTCACCGATAACTGCGCGCCGTTTTTAATCCATGCGGCAATGCGTGCTTTTTTAAGCACCGCCTCACCGGTAGTAGGTTTATAATATCCCAACTCTTCGATAATCCGGCTATCCCGGCCCATGCGCTCATCAAAAACCGTGACGCGAAAATGCGGCTTGCCTTTAGGATTTTTACCAATTCTTCTTAAACGAATATGTACTGCCATTTTCTACTGCTCCTTTCGTTAACCTCTAATTGCTTCAATCATTGCTTTTGCTTTATTCACTGATTCCTGATATTCTTTTTCGGGAATAGAGTCGGCGACAATTCCCCCGCCAGCTTGCACATAGGCCCAACCATCTTTAAGCACTAAAGTGCGGATTGCAATGCAGGTATCTAAGTTATGCGAAAAACTAAAATATCCAATTGCCCCGGCATATAAAGAGCGCCTTAAATTCTCCAGCTCATCAATAATCTCCATCGCCCGAATCTTCGGACTTCCGGAAACGGTGCCGGCCGGAAACGCCGCTTGCAGTACATCATAGATATCAAACCTTTTTTTGTCAAGTACCGCGCTCACTTGACTCACCAGGTGCATAACATGTGAATATTTCTCCACGCGCATAAATTCGTCAACTTTAACCTTGCCTAATTTACTAATACGGCCTAAATCATTACGCCCTAAATCCACAAGCATCAGATGTTCTGCCTTTTCTTTTTCATTACACAGCAATTCTTTTTCTAAACGCCTGTCAGCGCGCGCGTCTTTTCCCCGAGGACGCGTCCCGGCAATCGGCCGCGTTTGTACGAGCCCATTTTCACTGCGCACTAACATCTCCGGGCTTGCTCCGACAACCGCAAAATCTTTAAATCGTAAATAATACATATACGGAGAAGGGTTCAGGCTACGTAGCGAGCGGTAAATCTCAAATGCTTTTTTTTGCGTCTTAACTTTAAAACGTTGTGACAAAACCACCTGAATAATATCACCGCTTCTAATATAGCGCTTGGCCTTCTTAACCAGCGCGATAAATTCATTTTTGCGAAAATTACTGCGCACGTTTAAAACCCGAGCGCCTTGCTTAATTTTAAGCGCCGGCATACTACGGTTAAAATTACTTTTAATTACCTCAATTTTTTTAATTGCTTCAGAATATAACTGCTCCTTCTTAAAGCGAGTTAAATTTCTACCCAAGTTAACATTCTGCACAATCTTAATATTCTGCTTTAAACGATCAAAAATCAACAATTCATCTGTAAGCATTAAACAGGCATCCGGAATCTTTAAAAGGTCTTTATTTTTATCCGGAATTTTTTCCATGAACCGCACCAGGTCATACCCTAAATACCCTACCAATCCGCCAAAAAAACGCGGTAGCCCCTCAACCTCCGCGCTTTTAAAATTTTGCATAATCTTTTTGACCTCATCCAGAGGCGAATGGGAAGTGGTAAATTTATTTTTTTCATTCTTTAAAGGATAAGAAATTTCAATTTCCTTACCCCAACTTTTAAAAATTAAAGACGGATTAGTTCCCAAAAATGAAAAACGCGCGATCTTTTCCTGCCCTTCTACCGATTCCAAAAGAAAAGCGTAATCGTGATTTGGCATTCTTAAAAAAGCCGAAACCGGAGTATCGAGGTCCGCGTTAACCTCCTCATACACCGGAATAAGGTTAGCTTTTCTACTAAATTTTAAAAATTCTTCTAAACTCGGTTTGTACATAATTACGTTTTAAATTTATTTTATCTTGCGATAAAAACATGAACGATTTCCAGTGTGACAGGCTTTCCCCACTTGACGTACTTTAATTAAAAGCGCGTCCAAATCACAATCATAAGCTACCGATTTAACAAATTGAAAATGGCCGCTCGTTAAGCCCTTAACCCAATACTCTTTGCGCGAACGTGACCAAAAACATGTTTTTCCTAATTTTAAACTCCGGCGTAAAGATTCCGCGTTCATATAAGCTAACATCAAAACCGCATTATTTTTATAATCTTGAATAATTGCCGGAATTAATTTATTCTTATCGAACTTCAAACTTCCTAATTTAAAATTTATCTTTTTCAATTATCATTTTCCTTTCCCATTAAAAGATATGTTTTCTTCCCTTACGGCGAGGCCTTTTTGTTTTAAATAAGCTTTTACCTCTTGTAACGAAAGTAAATCATAGTGAAAAAGCGAAGCTGCTAACGCGGCATCCGCTCCGGCTTGCGTAAAAACATTATAAAAATCTTCCAATTTTCCCGCCCCTCCGGAAGCAATCACCGGAATATGCACTTTTTGCGTCACCGCGCGCGTGAGCTCTAAATCATATCCATCTTTGGTGCCATCATAATCCATGCTCGTTAAAAGTATTTCGCCCGCGCCTAAACGCGCGACTTTTTCAGCCCAAGTTAAAACATCAATTCCGGTCGGAGTGCGGCCGCCATTAATAAACACTTCCCAGCGCGAGGCCACTTTTTTAGCGTCAATTGCCACCACAATGCATTGACTGCCAAAACGTTTCGCCGCGCTGCTAATTAACTCCGGAAATTTTACCGCGCAAGAATTAAGCGAAACTTTTTCCGCTCCGGCATTAAGAATATTGCGAATATCTCCAATCTCCCCAATTCCGCCACCCACGGTAAAAGGCATAAAAATATTTTGCGCGATTTTTTGCACTAAATCCACTAAAGTTTTGCGCTTTTCAATACTGGCGGTAATATCCAAAAAAACTAACTCGTCCGCCCCTTGCGCGTCATAAACCTTAGCCACCTCCACCGGATCTCCGGCGTCGCGCAGCCCCAGGAATTTAACCCCCTTGACTACCCGCCCATCTTTAATATCCAGGCAAGGTATAATTCGTTTACTCAGCATAGTAATCAGTAGATAGTAGTTGGCTCATAGCTCATTGGCCAACCTATGAGCCAAAAACTATGAGCTATCAGCTAATTATCTAATATATTTTCTTACTTAACCTTTTTATCTAAATACGGCTTCAAAACTTCCCAAGTTCCTTTTCCTACGTGGCCATCAGGCTTAAGATTATTAGCCTTCTGAAAATCTTTCACTGCCTGGCGCGTATTTTTCCCTTTTTTTCCATCAATCACACCCTGATAATATCCGGCATTTTTTAAAGCCAACTGGATTAACTTCGCCGTGGGACGATCCTTAACTTCAGAGCTAGAAGCGATATTTTCCTGAGTCTCGGTGCTGGTTTTACTTGCCGCATCCCGCACGCTATTTACTTCATCATCTTTAGCGCGTAACTGCGATTCTAATGCTGTGACTTGATTTTTTAAACCCTGAATTTCTAAATCTTTATTTTTGCCCATCGTCGCGCAACCACTTAAACCAAAAATAAAAATTATTCCTAACCCCCACAACAACACTTTTTTTACCATCGCGTTCCTCCTTGTAGTATTAATGATCAGCTTATCTTTATTGCTTCTGTCAAACTAAATTTCCCTTCATACAAAGCTTTACCGATGATTACTCCGATGACCCCTTGCTTTTCTAGCCTTTTTAATTTTAGTAAATCTTTTAAATCTGCCACTCCTCCGGAAGCAATCACATTTAAACCACTCACTTTTAGCAACTCCTTAATTGCTTTTATATTTGGGCCGGCCATTGTCCCATCTTTAGAAATATCAGTATAAATTAACTGCTCAAAACCGATTTTTTTTAACTCCTGAGCAAAAGTAAACACGCTTTTTGCGCTTCCCGTTTTCCACCCTCGGACTAATACCTGCGCATTTTTAGCATCGATACTAACAATAACTTTTTCCCCGAATTTTTTCCAGGCGGCTTTTAAAAATAACGCATCCGCGACCGCTTTTGTTCCTAAAACCACCCTTTCCACTCCCAAACTAAATACTTTCGTCAAAGTCTCTAAATCTCTTACCCCGCCACCAAATTCTAATCCCATCCCCACCGCAGCAATAATTTCTTTGACCACCGCCAAATTCTGCGGCTTACCACTTGCTGCCCCATCAAGATCCACAATATGTAATAATTTTGCTCCTTGTTTAGCCCAATGTTTAGCAACTTTTACCGGATCGCTAGAATAAACTTTTTCCTGGTCAAATTTCCCTTGAAAAAGCCGTACGACTTTTCCGCCTCTTAAATCAATCGCCGGAATAATTAACATGCTTGAATAAAATTCCGAATCATTTTTAATCCCACTCCCTGGCTTTTTTCCGGATGAAACTGCACGCCATAAATATTTTCCCGCCATAAAACCGCGCCAAATTCCACTCCATAAACGGTATTCGCGGCAATCACTTCCTGGTTAACCGGCTGAGGATAATAAGAATGACAAAAATAAACTTGCGCCTCTTTCGCCACCCCTTGCAGCAATGGGCAACTAGTAGCAATAACGTTTAAATTATTCCAACCCATATGCG
>CAIVOB010000061.1 GCA_903907475.1 Candidatus Omnitrophota bacterium | reverse complement strand
ATATTTTCTGAAATTTTTGATAGTCACTGTATGCCACAATCATGAGCGCTAAAACAGTAACAACCATGACCACGGAAAAATTTCTATCTTTAAAAAAATTACGCGCTAAGGAAACCAGGTACTCTAATCCTACTCCGGCAATAAGATAAAATGGGACAAATGTCACACTAAGATAACGAAGATTCTGCATATACGGCACGGCAATTGTTATAAATAAAAAGGAAAGAATAATCAGCATAAAACATTTCGCGATAATATTATTTTTGAGCTGACAATCTCCTATAAATACTCCGGCCATACCAATAATACTCAAAATACAACCTCCCGGAGTAATAATCCAAAGCCCTTGCAAAATCCGATACCACGGCCCGGTCTGATAATCAATCGCGTAAGCGTTGGTTGGCATCCCATCCTTAATATGCCTAAAGACCTCCAATAAGCGGGGAATTCCACCAACAACATATCCTAATACAAAAACACTGGCACTCACTCCCAGAATAGTAAACAAAACTAAAAGCGCGCTTTTTATAAAAGATTTTTCCTTAAACGCCGCCACAGAGAATAACCAAATAAAACACAATCCGTAAATAATAATTCCCGATTCTTTAATCATCACGCACCAGCTTCCGATAAACCAAAACGGAAGATACCATATTTTTCGTTGCGGCGCGATTGTTAATTTAGAACAACAATAAATTAGTAAAAGTCCGGCAAAAGCCAACACTCCATCCTGCCAACTTCTGCGCGCGATCGCCAAATCCATCGGCGAGACAATCATTAAAAACAAAGCCGCAATCGTCACCCACCAATCAAAAAACTTTAAGCCCAACAGCGCTAACATAAACAACGCGCCAATACTACAAAATGTAGAAAGATAGGTCCCCGCTCTAACGTCAAAAATACTTGTCACCTTCATAAAAGCAGCTAAGAGATAAGTATACCCCATCCTAATTGGCGGCGGATAAATCCATAACTGTTTATTAGCATTGTACTCATCTACCATACGCCGCGCACCATAAATACCATCTTGCGCGACAATCATGGCCTGGGCAGTATACACAACTTCATCCGGGCTCCTAGCCTTAATATCAAGGTTACTAAAACGTAAAATTATGCCCGCCGCTAAAAGTAAAGCCACAATAATAAGCACGGCCGCTCTATTCTCCAATTTATTAATCATCTTGCCACATTCCTAATTAGAAACACAATTATTCCCTTCGTGATGCCAACTTTCCGTTTTTCCATTCTTATCTATAACAAAACTTGTTTTACAAGATAGCTTATACTTTCGCATCGGCTCAGACTGTGTGACATACACGGTAGATGTCCCGCTATAAGTATGATCTCCTACTCTGCCAGTCTGATAAGTAGTTTGCGGCATGGTATAAGTGTAGCCCCCGGTTAGAATAGTATTCTTATTCACGAACTCAATCGCTTTTTTACCATCGCTAAGACGATATTCTTTATCCGGAACCCCCCAAGAAGCAATTAAAGCATCTTCGCTGACGCCAATCCAAGTATTTAATTTCGTCTCATATTTTGCGGTAGTCGCGCAACCGGATAATGCTAAACATATTAACAAAAGCAATATTCTTCTCATCTTATCCTCCTTTTCCCCCGAGATACATTTGCACTTTATTTTTATAAAACCCTGCAATTTCAATAAACTTAATTCACAACGTCACTGGGAAAAGATAATTTACCCAACACTAAAAATATAATTACCGCGTAAATTATACAAATGACACCAATCAAAATATTTTTCTTTAAACACCACTCATGAAAAGCATAAACATTTTTCTCTAATTTCGGCATAATTCTTTTACGGATACCCAATTCCTTGGCTAGCGTCGCTTCAAAACTAGTATAATTACCATAAAGTACCAAAAGTATCCCCACAAAAAATACTAACGGGGTACTGCACAGAATAACTAAACGCATAACATCAAAAAATGACAACTCTCCCATTTTACCTTCCTCCTCTCTATTGTCCTATCTTCTTCTTTACAAAAAATATT
>CAIVOB010000060.1 GCA_903907475.1 Candidatus Omnitrophota bacterium | reverse complement strand
GGACCCCCCACGCCGGCCTTTTCAGGGCCGCGCTCTACCACTGAGCTATCTCGGCTAAACTTTTATATATTGTACACAAATTCCTTAAAAAGAAAAGAGGAAAGATTAAAAACCCTCTTACTTCTTTTTAGAAAAAACTTTCACGAAACAAAAAATAGTTACCCCTAAAATTAACCCCCAAGAAAAAATAAAAAATATCCAACCGCTGATTCTCATCCCCGCCCCTTCTCTTCCAATCTTCTCTTACGCCAAACAATCTTAACTAAAATTGCCAAAATAACAAATACCACAACTAATCCTAATCGAGTAGCCACAATATATGGCTTATCCGCAACCGCTACGCCTTTGAGCAGAATAACCGGAAGCCACTCCTGGAAAAACCAAAACCCCAAAATAACAAATAAGAATAAAGGCGTAATGTATTTAATAATAAATTTATAAACTACCGGAATGCGCATCTCAGAACCCTGATGAATCTCATCCCAGGCCTTATCCATCCCGAAAACCCAAACAAAAAGCACCGTTTCAATCGTCGCAAAGATAACTAAGAAAAATGTCCCGCCCCAAAAATCTAGCTCATTAACTACCCCGCGCCCAAGAAAGAATATCGCCGGTTGACACAAAATAAAGGCAGCAATACTAAAAATCGTTACCGCCCGTTTACGCGTAATACAAAACTCATCTTCCAAAAAAGCAACTGCGGGTTGCGCCAAAGAAACCGAAGAAGTAATCCCGGCTAAAAATAGTAAAAAAAACCAAAGAAACCCAAATAAATAAGCAAACGGCAGTTTATTTAAAACCAAGGGCATCGTCACGAACCCTAAATTAAATACTCCAGATTGAGCGATATTTTTTATATCCACCGGACCAAAAAATACAAAAGCCGCGGGGATAATAATGCTTCCCCCTAAAATAACCTCCGCAAACTCATTAGTCATAGAAGCAGTAAGCCCCGAAAGCACCACATCATCATTTTTCTTTAAGTAACTGGCATAAGTCAAAATCACGCCTATACCCACGCTTAAAGTAAAAAATATTTGCCCCGCTGCCTCCATCCAAACTTTAGCTGACTTTAAAGCCGAAAAATCCGGATTCCAAAGAAAACCCAGGCCCGCCATGATATTCCAATCCGGCCGGCTTAAATCCGGAGTACCCAAAGTAAAAACCCTAATCAACAATATTAAACCAAAAACAAATAACAGCGGCATCGCCCATTTACAAAGTTTCTCAATTCCCCCGCGAATGCCGTAATAAATTACCCAGATATTCAATAAAAAGGTGATCAGAAAAAAAGTATATGCTACGCCAATCCCATGAAAATATTGATTTTTTTCTAACCCCTGGAAAGCGCTTAAGAAACTCCTTAAAGAATTTTGATCCAACAAAGATGTCGATCTACCGGTGAGAGAGAAAAAACTATAAGCCAAAGTCCAAGATTCAATAAAAACATAATAAATAAAAATAACCAGGGGCCCAAAAATTCCAATCACCCCGAAATATTTAATAAAGCGATTTTTCTGCCAAAGACTATGAAATATTCCCGGAGCCGTTCCATGCCCAAAACCTCCCCCATAACGGCCTAAGGTCCACTCGATCCACATTAAAGGAATCCCTAAAAATAACAGGGCAATAAAATAGGGGATCATAAATGCTCCCCCTCCATTAGCCGCGGCTTTAGCCGGAAAACGTAAAAAATTACCCAGACCCACAGCAGACCCGGCCACCGCCATAATGATTCCTAAACGCGAACCCCAGCTTTCCCTTATTTTTTTCTCCGCCATAATCTTTTCCTACATCATTTTTAAGGCTTCTTGAATTATAGGCAAGATCCCTTCAGTTTCTTCTTTGGTCAAGCGTCCAAGCTTGGCAAAAGCATATTCGCCGTTTCTATCTTTCACTTCACGCACAATCTGAATCTTTTTTGTACCCTTATTATAAGAATACACACTCACAACAATTTTACCGGAATCATTCTCCCAAAAACGGGTAAAAGTTTGCGCATCTAAATTACTATCGTAGGGCATTACTCCTCCTTTGTGGTTTTAGTTAAAATTTCTTTCCATGCCGATAAGGTCGGGTCTTATTATATTCAATTTTTTTTAAGAGCGCATTTTCTAAGTCGATCTGGCGTGAACCGCAATAATCAAAGATCCGAATACAGCAATCTGCCAGCTCTTCCGCTAAAGCTTCCCTACCGGCATGATTGCGTAAAGCCTCTAAAGCTTCCGAAAGTTCGGAATGCATGAGCGCGATTAATTCACCATCATTACGCTCGCTATCCCACCAACCCTTGCTCTTAGCAACCCTATGGCACTCACTAATCAAATCACTAATTGCTAATTTATTTTTTAACGCCATTTCCCTTCTCCTTATTCTTAGCTTTAACCAGAGCCGTTAATGCGGCAAAAATTCTCTTTCCCAAATCCTCTTTGGCAAAAGTACTCGGGCTGGAAATCTCCATTAAAGTCCCCCCATTCTCCTGCGGAGTAAAAAATATTCCCACCGCCGTCACGTCAGTTTGAGAAAAATATACCGCAATCATCTTGGCCTGCAAATCTTCGGCATAAATATAAGATTCTTTACCTTTTTCATTTAAAACACTTTTTACACCAGCATAACAAGCATCATAATCTAGCGCAAACGATTTCTTCAAATCGTTTTGCCGGTTTTCTTCTAAAACCCGAGTGGAGACGCCAAGAAACCCTTTTCCCCATTCCTTAACGGTAGTGCAACCCGCTAAAAGAACGGAAACTAAATAAAAAACGCTTAAGAAGATTACTAATTTGCCCCTTTTCATTGACTCCTCCTTACTCATTAACTAATTGCCAAATTTTATCTAAATTCGCCCGGGCTTCAATCTCACCCCTCCGGGCAAATTCTTCCGCCTTATACAACTCCAACCAAAATAATCCTGTCGTATCAGGATGTAAAACAATATCCGCCAACTCCCCTTCTCTTCTGGCAACTTCCGATTGCAGAACTTCCACGCTGCTAAAAATAATATCGACAATATTTAAATTAAAAATATTTTTTAAACGTACTAATAAACCCAAGGGTTTTATTTT
>CAIVOB010000059.1 GCA_903907475.1 Candidatus Omnitrophota bacterium | reverse complement strand
TGCCTAAAATCAAAAACTGGTTTTGTAATATCAATGCCAAGAATGTTTGCTTTTTCCGGTAATTGATTAAGATACTCAACAAAATACCTACTCACAAAACCAGAGAATCCAGTAATTAAATAATTCTTTACGCCTTTGGTCATTTTAATTTTTGATTAATCTGCTTTCCACCAGCGGTTTGGGAACTTCTTTTGAAGAAGCTTATCGCCCTCTCCTATTGGCTCTACCCCAGAAGCTCTCATATCAGCATCAATCATTATTTTTACTAAATCATTAAATTTTATCTTTGATTGCCACTTAAACACCTTTTTTACTTTCTTAATATCAGCAATAAGACAATTGACTTCTGTGGGCCGGAAATAACGCTGATCAATACATACATAATTCTTCCACTTTAGTCCGACATAACCGAAAGCTTCTTCCACTAATTCCCGCACAGAATGTGATTCGCCTGTACCAGTAACGTAATCATCCGGCTTATCCTGCTGCAAAATCTTCCACATCATTTCTACATACTCCGGAGCATAGCCCCAGTCTCTTTTTGCTTCTAAATTACCAAGATATAGCTTGTCCTGTTTACCAGCTAAGATATTAACAACAGCCCGGGTAACTTTTCTACTCACAAAAGTTTCTCCTCTCCGGGGGCTCTCGTGATTAAAAAGTATGCCATTACAGGCAAATATATTATAACCATCACGGTAATTCTTGGTCAACCAATACGAATAAAGCTTCGCACAGGCATAAGGGCTTTGCGGCTGGAATTGAGTTGTTTCTGATTGCGGAGGAAGTGCGGAACCAAACATTTCACTACTGCTGGCCTGATAAAATTTAATTTTTCTACCACTGCGACGAATTGCTTCAAGAATCCTGGTCGTACCTAAACCCGTGATATTCCCTGTGTATTCGGGAATATCAAAACTCACCCTAACATGACTTTGAGCGGCTAAATGATAAACTTCATCCGGTTTTATATTAAAGACAATATTGTTAATCTGTTCCGCATCGGAGATGTCACCAAAATGCAAAAATAACTTAACTCCTTTAGAATGCTGATCAACATAAATATGATTTATCCTTGCGGTATTAAAGGTACTCGCTCTACGAATAATGCCATGGACTTCATAACCTTTAGAAAGAAGTAGTTCAGCTAAGTATGAGCCATCTTGACCAGTTATACCCGTAATTAATGCTTTTTTCATATCTTTTTGCTCCTTATTAATGAGAATCTAAGTTTAACCAGTTGATTGACTTAAAGAAAAATTATAGCATTAAAACACGAGAAATAAAGAGTTTTCTGTTCAAAAACGGAGGGCAATTAAGCTACCTTGGAAGCCTGAATTGATCTCACCAGAGCCTTCGGGTTTTCAATTAAATCCGTAGCGCTCCAGGCATCGCTACAGTATTTTTTCATATATTCATAAGGCAGGAATCCATAGCCAGCACTGCCCCAATTCGCGCCCCAGGAATTCTTAAACTTAAAGATCCCGAATTTATCGTCATAACCCACAATACAAATCGCGTGCCCACCGGCTAAATCTTCTTTAGGTTTAGGTAAAGGAACAATCCCGCTACTTTCTACTTTTTTCGTAAACCAGGATTTATATACTTCTACCCCGGCAAGAAAAGGGCCATTTACAAGCAAGCTCCGCTTCATTTCCATTAAAGATTTGATTCGCGCATAGGCCTTAATTTTAAACTTTATGGCATCTTTATCGGCACCCGCGCGCGCCACACCTTTCTTCAGCGCAACATACGGCCAAAAAGATTCATGACATACGCCATAATTCAATAATACCTTCATCGCGATCCGCGGATAAGTGCCATCTTCATAAGGAATTCCGTCAAATTTCTTACAAAGATTATAAAGAAAACGCGGGGAAAGTTTAACCAGCTTGCGATATTCTTTTTTGTCCTGGAATTCCTTAACTCCCACCACTGAAGCAAACGAGACGCAAGTTCCTTCGCTACCCTGATTCCTCACCGGACTCATCGATTTAGTAAAATCAAAACTAACAGGAACGCTAACGGTAGGTAAAACTAAGCTCATGGGAATGTCGCGCACATCTTTGGGATCTTTGAAACAACCTAGGGATAGGCGTGTAGGCATAAGAAAATTATAGCACTAAAATCATTATCTTAATGCAATTTTTCGCGGAAATAAATGATGGTTTTTTGGAGACCTTCATTCAAAGTAATTTTAGGCTTCCAACCGAGAAGCTTCCCGGCTTTGCGAATATCCGGCCGGCGTTGTTTAGGATCGTCTTGAGGGAGTGCTGCAAACTTAATTTTTGATTTTGATTGGGTTAATTCAGTTACTTTTTTCGCTAATTCCAGGACCGTAAACTCAAACTGGCTGCCTAAATTCACCGGCCCGGTATAATTTATTTTCATATAACGGATAATCCCTTCAACTAAATCATCAACATAACAAAACGAACGCGTTTGATTGCCTTTACCGTAAATCGTCAGTGACTGGCCCCGCAACGCCTGAACAATAAAATTCGAAACCACTCTTCCGTCTTCTAATCTCATATTTGGGCCATAAGTATTAAAAATACGAATAACATGAATCGCGATTTTATGCTGACGATAGTAGGCAAAGGTTAAGGCTTCGGCTGCTCTTTTTGCTTCGTCGTAACAAGAACGCGGGCCGATAGAATTCACATTCCCCCAATACTCCTCCGGCTGCGGAGAAATTTTAGGGTCGCCATAAACCTCTGAAGTCGACGCCAGAAAAAATTTAGCTTTATGCGCTTTAGCAATGCCTAAACAATTATGCGTTCCTAAGGTTCCGACTTTAAGCGTCTTAATCGGATGCTCTAAATAATCTTTCGGTGAAGCCGGAGAAGCAAAATGCATTACCCAGTCAAGTTTAGTTTTAATCTCTATGGGTTTGGTAATATCATGTTTTATAAATTTATAATTTTTATCCTTTTTAATGTCTTTAATATTAAAAAGTGAACCAGTAATAAGATTATCAATGCAAATAACCTTATGGCCAGCCTTAAGCAATCGACGCGATAAATGCGAGCCCAAAAAACCCGCCCCGCCCGTAATCAAAATATTCATTACCTGCCTCCGTAGGTTAACAAATCTTTTAGCAGCGGCCAACGCATTTATAAACAAATCCCAGTTTCTTCATTGCCGCTGGCTCAAACATATTTCTACCGTCGATAATCACCGGTTGGGCCAACAACTTTTTAATCTTCGCGAGATCTAATTTTTTAAATTCCGCCCATTCTGTCATGATCAATAAGCAGTCGCTATTTTTTGCGGCCGCGTAAGAATCTTTACAAAACTGAATTCCCCGAATTTCGGCTTTCGCCTTTGCCATTGCCTGCGGATCATAAGCCTTAATTTTTGCACCCGCTGATTTTAAAGTTCGAATAATTTCCATGGCAATAGAATTACGGATATCATCGGTATTTGGTTTAAAACTTAAACCCAGCACTCCAATATTTTTATTTTTAATATTCCAAAGCGTCTCTTCAATCTTTTTAATGAAAAATCTTTTTTGCTCTTCATTAATTTTACGCACGGATTTTAATAATTCAAAATTATAACCGTGTTTTTCCGCTAAATGAATAAAAGCATCTAAATCCTTAGGAAAACAATATCCACCAAAACCGATCCCGGCATTAAGAAAGTCTTTGGCAATCCGTTTATCCAGCCCCATCGCCTGAGCGACCATCTCCACATCCGCGCCTAATTTCTCGCAGATGTGCGCAATGGCATTAATAAAAGATATTTTGGTGGAAAGAAATGAATTGCAGGCGTGCTTAATGATCTCCGCAGTTTGAATATTAGTCACCACAATCTGACTTTTAAGCGGCTTATAAAGCCGGCACATAATATCTTCGGCGTGTTTAGATTCTACGCCGATCACGATCCGATCTGGATGCATCGTGTCATGGATCGCTTGGCCTTCGCGCAAGAATTCCGGATTAGAAACCACGTCAAAATTAACCCTACCCTGCGTTTTTATCTCAATTGCCTGCTTAATGCGCTCACCGGTTAAAGCCGGAACCGTACTTTTCCCCACAATAACTTTGTAACCTTTAATAGCTTGCGCGATCTCAAAAGCAACTTTCTCTACCGCGGAAAGATCCGCCCCGCCATCCGCATTTGCCGGAGTACCGACGCAAATAAAAATTATTTCAGACTTCGTGGTCGCTTCTTTAATACTATGGCCAAAAGATATACGCTTGGCTAATCTATTTTTCTTTAATAATTCCGCCAATCCCGGTTCATAAATCGGAATAATATTTTTCTTAAGGTTTTCAATCTTTTTATAATCATTATCAACACAAATTACTTTATTTCCTAAATCTGCCAGGCACGCTGCCGTGACTAATCCTACATACCCTGTTCCAATTACCCCAATATTAAACATTTCCCCTCCCCAATTCGTAGACAGTGTACATAATTATATCTCAGATAAGCGTTTATGAAAGAAATATTTATAGTTTCAAATTGCAACCTCATATATTTGTATTTTTTATTTACTAAACAGTTTCTTAACTTTTCTAGTTTGCTCTAAAAAATTATCTCTTGAGACAATCGGCCTTTTTATTCTTTTCTCCAACTGCTTTCTGGCGTTACCGGCAATATCCCCTCCTGCCTGAGCATCAGATTTAAGCTTCGGCACGCCCCGCGAATCTTCCGTGCGATGAATTTCGGTCGTTGCCCTTTCTCCCAGCATCGAAAAAATAAGCTCAAAATCATCCATATGATCACGCAGATTCTCGCATTTTAACCGTTTAATCTTCTTATACTGGCTAGGCGTAACCCCAAAAGTAGCCTTAGAAATCTCGGCCGTTAAAATTTCATAATCCCTTTTTTCTTGTGCCCCACGTTTCAGCCACTCATCCGTAAGTTCTTCACGAATAACAATTCCCCGCATCCGCTTTTCGATCCAATCATCCGAATAGCCTTTAAGTTTGTAAAGCATCCTCGTCCGCTTAGTTGCCAACTCTGGATCTTCAATCTCCTGAATACGTTCATAACCAACTTTTGCTAACCAACGTTTAAATAACTCCGCCTTAGGAGATGGGATTGATTGAACAATACGAAAAATTCCTTCTGTATTAGCGCAATTCATATGTTGTTTCCCGCCTGCCGTTTCAATAGGAAGGGTATGGACAAATTGTCCATACCCTTTAGCTAGCTCCTCATCCCGAAGGCGCATCTTATTTATATAATCTTTCGCATTAACAGTATCTGTTAATGCCACAACCACATCCTCGACCACAAACCACCACTCATCATTATGAATAGTTTTCCGTACTTCTTTTCCTTTAAATATCGCTATCTTTGTATCCATATTCTTCTCCTTTTTCTGCGTTGTCATTACCCACCCCTACAACAACAGACGCAGAAAAGATCCAAATCTAACATCGTAAACAGCACATCGTAGACAGTGTACGTAATCTCATTTCACGTGCCCACCAAAAAAATCCTCCTTAGCAAGACTACTCCCAATCATAAAAATCGTAAAACCGTAAACAACCCAAATCCTATCTCATCCTTGAATTACGCAAATCTTTTCTTTAATTTTTTCTTTAAAGCAGATACATCATTCTGAACCAATTGAACATTCGCTATCCTCACATTTGACGGTAAATTTGGATTTTGTTCATAAAGTGCTTCCGTATTTTCCAACATCCTTAATCGCTGCCATAGCAGATCAATTAAAAGCTTATTATTTTTCATATTCATTTCACGCCTTAGCTACTCTGTGCAAGATTTCAGAAATAAACGTTTGGTATTTAATACCTGAGTTGCGCGCTTTTTGCTTAATCGCTTCCAAGTCATCCCGGTTAATGCGCATATTCAAAACCATTTCTTTTTTTTTGCGTTCAATGGCAGCTACGATTTCATTATACAGTTCCCTTTTTACTGGAACAAATTCTTCAGCATGATCTTCAATCCATTGTTCTTGTTTAGTTAATTTAATTTTTCTCATTCTAATCACCTCTTTATTATTTTTCCTAATATCCTTCTGAACCTAAGTATATACAATTGTATATACTTTTATGTGTTTTGTCAATATCTTTTTTATCCATGTTCTATCTCCCTCCTACTCCAATTGACATAGTAAGAGGTCAAATCTAACTAAAACG
>CAIVOB010000058.1 GCA_903907475.1 Candidatus Omnitrophota bacterium | reverse complement strand
CAATATTTAACCAAGATTTCTGTGTCGCTGACTGAAAATGTTAAACGCACTGATGGGATTATAAAAGGGATTTTGGATTTTTCCCGGACACAGGATAAAGAAAATTTCTTTAAAGAGTTTTCTTTAAAAGAGATTACGGATCTTTCTTTAAATTTGCTTATGATAAAACATGAAGCCGCCCAGTTGCCGATAAAAATAGAATTAGGCGCGCAAGATAATATTTATGGCATTAAATCTCAATTGACCGAGGTAATTTATAATTTACTGGATAATGCCTATGAAGCGGTAAAAGAAAAGCGGGTGAAGTGGAATAAAGAAAACACGGAAGCATTTATTCCCGAAGTGGGATTAAAACTTTCAGTTTTGCCGAATAGTTATGTTATTAAAATTTATGATAACGGTATTGGCATTAAGGAAGAAGATAAGCATAAAATATTCGCTCCATTTTTTACGACTAAATCTTCGTATAAATCAGGTTCCGGAATTGGGGCTTATGTGGTAAAAAGAATTATTGAAGAAAATCATAAAGGTAAGATTCGATTTACTTCCCAATATATGCAAGGCACGGAATTTGTGATAGAGTTGCCAATGAAGCAGTAGTATTTTAATAAAAGCAAAGGGGGATTTATGAAAGTTTTAGTCGTGGATGATGAAGTGGAAGTAGGAAATTTTTTATGTGTTTTTCTTGAACGTTTAGGACTGGTTACTGAGAAGGCTAACAGCGGGAAAGAAGCAATAGATGTTTTTAATCGCACTAAGCCCGATTGGATGCTTTTAGATGTGAAAATGCCGGATATGGATGGAATTGAAGTATTGCGCAAGATTAAAGAAACCAATAAAGATATTAAAGTGATAATGATTACCGGTAAAGATGATGAAATGACGGAAAATGAAGCCCAGTCGCTTGGGGCGCGGGATTATTTAATTAAGCCGGTGGATTTGGATGAATTGCGCGCTAAAGTGCAAAAATATATCATAAAGGGAGAATAGCTTTTATGGAAACGCTTGAGAGGCAGAAAGATTATAAAGAAGCATTAGAAAAAGCCGCCAAACAGATGATCCTTATTCATAATGTGGATATCCTGGTGAAGATGATTTTAAGGACGGTGGTGCGAACTTTGCGCCTGGAGCATGTCAGTATTCTTGTTTACGATAAAGCGCATGATGCTTATGTGGTTCATAGTTCAAGAGGAAAAGCCGGACTAAAAATTCCCAAAGGATTTGCCCGAATAACAAATGATAATCCGGTAATTCAGTATTTTACCGATCATAATTTGCAGGTTTTTGGGAAAGATTACCTGCTTTTTAGCCAACTTAAAGATTCCCAAGACGTGTTACAACAAGAGCTTAAAAATCAGTTTTTACTTTATAATGCTAAGGCTTGTATCCCGGGATTTTTTAGGGAGCGATTAGTATGCGCGTTGTTTTTAGGTGAAAAGCTGGAAAAAATTGATTTTACTAGCGATGAACTTGGATTTATGTCCGCGCTTTCTTCCGATGTCGTAATGGCAATCCAAAATGCTAATTTATTTCAAGATTTAAATGAGCAGTTGTTGAAAAATAAAAATTTATTTTTACAGACTGTTTTTGCTTTAAGTTCGGCGATAGAGGCCAAGGATCAATATATGCAAGGCCATACTGAGCGGGTGACGCGGTATGCGCTAGTGATCGCTCATAATCTTATGCGCAGCAACCAGGTTATCGTGGATAATCTTAAAGTAATTGATAAAGTTACTGACGCGGATATAAAAAAATTCTTGGAAAATCTGCGTATTTCCGCGATGCTTCATGATATTGGTAAGATTGGTATTCCTGAAGCGATTTTGAATAAAAAATTGGAGCTCAATGATTTGGAGCGCGAAGAGATCAAAAAACATACTTATATTGGTGCTAAAATATTAAGCGAGGTTAATGAATTTTATGAGCCGGTACTTGGCGTGAAGCATCATCATGAAAGATATGACGGGACAGGTTATCCCGAAGGGTTGGCCGGGGAGAAGATTCCTTTTATTGCTCGAATAATCTCCGTGGCTGATGCTTACGACGCCATGACTACTGACAGGCCATATCGCGTCGCTCTTACTAAGGAAAAGGCGCTGCTTATTATAGAAGCAGGCAAGTCTAAACAATTTGATGCTTCGATTGTCGATGCTTTCTTGCTGGCTTATAAAAAAGGTGAAATATAACAGCTCGGGTAATCACGTGCTCTTCCTGGATTATCTAGAAGAAAGAAGTAATGATGAAGGTTCTTAGATGTATAATAACGTTCGTGGTTTTGGCGGGCGGGTTTTTAATGGTAGTTTTGTTGCAGGAAATATACGCTCAAGAGGCGCTTGATATGGATAAGAATCCAGCGATCGTTATGGATAAACATATCGTGGCAGTGGATCGTCAAGTACTTAAATCTGCGCAGGCTTCCGGTTCAAAAGGAGTAATAAAATCCGCGCGACAAAAATTACTACAGGATATTCGTAAAATGTTGGCGGATAAGAAGGGGTTAGAGAATAGCCGGGGAAGAAAATAAATGTCTAAGAAATCGGCGATTTTAATCATCGGGTCAGTAATTATTGTTGCTCTAGCGGGTGGAGCGATATTTCATTTTAAAGATGCTATTATTACTACATTCGCGCAGAAGCTATTTTTGCGCGCGGGTAGGCCTTTAAAATTTGGTTCGTATACGGTGTTAATAGATAGAATAGAAGGTAATAAGCTCTATGGTATAAAAGTTAGCGATGGCAACAGGAGATTTCAAGCCAAAAGCGGTGATTATATTTATTTACCGGAAAAACAGGCACTTAAATTTAATTTAATTGATGGCGTTGCCGATGATTATGACCCTAAGAGTTCCGGGGATTTTCATACTCTAACTTTTAAGCAGTCTTATATTACGATTAAATTAAAGTCCTTCACGGAAAGATAAAAATATAATTAAGATGAAAATTTTATTGAGAAGCTTAGTAATCATATCATTCTTTCCGGTTGTTGTTTTTAGCGCGGATGTGAATAAAGAATATACGCTGAAAAATGAATCCCTTACGCTTAAAGATTGCTATAAACTCGCGCTCAAGCAAAGCGAATTGATCGCGATTGATGCTGAACAAATTAAAATCGCGGAAGCTCATTTTTTGCAGGCATTTGGCACGATCATGCCGCAGGTTTCTTTTTCTCATACCGAGACAAGAAATTCTCACAATACCGCGCTTAATAATACGCATGAAGAAAAATTTATTTTCACTCAGGATCTGTTTTCGGGTTTTAAAGAATTTGCCGGGATGAAAAGTAGTAATTTTGAAAAGCGCCAACGCCAGAATGAATTGTGGCGCGCGCAGCAACTTCTTTTTGTGGATGTTTCTGATGCTTTTTACCTGTTGTTGGAAATACAGCAAGACTTAAATGCCCTTAAGACAATTGAATTCGCGCTTAAAGACCGGGTGGGAGAGTTAAAAACGCGGGAAAATATTGGTAAATCTAGGGCTAGCGAGATTGCGACTACGGAATATCAGCTTTATAATTTGGAAGCTGAAGTGCAGCTGGAGAGGAATCAGGAGCTTTTAGTGCGCCAGTTAATTGAATTTTTAATTGGCCGGCCGCTTGATACGATCATGGAATCAAAGTTTGATTTTGATATTAAACCGGAGGGCCAATATTTGGCAGAGGCGTCTTTTCGCCCGGATGTGCAGGCCGCTTATTATCTTTCCCGATCCGACCAGGAAAAAATTGCTATCGCCAGAAGTGGATTTTTCCCCCAGGTAAATTTAGAAGGTGATTATTTTACGCATCGTACTTCTACTCCCGCGGATAGTAGATGGGAAACTTTATTGACGGTAAATGTTCCTCTTTTTGAAGGTACAACTACTTATGGCCAGGTTAAAGAAGCAAGTGCCGTTGCCAAGCAAAGTGGTTTATTGTATAGTAGAACCGGTAGAATTGCGATTGAGAATATTCATGATGCTTATGTAAATATGCAGATATCTGTTTTAAGGAAGAGGACTCTGGGTAAAGCTTTAAAGTCTGCCGAATTAAGCTACCATTTGCAAAATCAGGATTATAAATTAAATGTCGTAAATAATTTGGATGTTTTAACGGCAATCCAGAATTTGGAAGATGTGCGCAGAAGTTATATTCATACCTCTTATGAAAGTAAACGTTTTTACTGGCAGTTATTAGCTGCGGCGGGTGAAATTAATCCGGAAAAAATAATAAAATGACACTCTCTGATATTTCAATTAAAAATCCTGTTTTTGGTTGGATGCTCATGATCGGCGTTTTGGTTTTTGGTTGGATAGGATTCCAGCGTTTGGGAGTTAGCCAGCTGCCGGATGTCGATTTTCCCATTGTTTCAGTTTCAGTAACTTGGGAAGGCGCTGCTCCGGAAGTCATGGAAACCGATGTTGCTGATATTATCGAAGACGCGGTGATGAGTGTGGAGGGGTTAAAAGAAGTAACTTCTGTATCGATGCAAGGGATTGCGCAAATTACTTTAGAGTTTAATCTTAATCGCAATATTGATGTCGCCCTACAGGATGTTCAGGCTAAGATTGCTCAGGCGCAAAGAAATTTACCCCGCGATATTGATCCGCCGGTTATCGCTAAGACTAATCCTGAAGATCAGCCGATACTTTGGATTGCTCTTTCCGGAGACCGTTCGATTAAGGATCTGTGCCGTTATACTAATGAAATTTTAAAAGATCAACTTACAATTGTCGCCGGAGTCGGTGACATTAGATTGGGAGGTTATGTTGAGCCTAATCTTCGGGTTTGGCTTGATGCCGAAAAAATGCAGCAAATGGAACTTACGGTTGAAGATGTGCTTAATGCGATAAATTTCCAACACGCGGATGTTCCCTCCGGCTATATTGACTCAGGCCCAAAAGAAATTAATGTCCGGGTTTATGGTGAAGCTACGACTCCCGAACAATTTGAGAATATAATTATACCAACGCGTGTACGCGGCGGCCCAATTTGGAAAAGTTTGCGTATCGGGGATGTTGGCAGTGTTGAAGATGGATTGGCGGATATTCGCAGAATTTCTCGCACTTGGGGGAAAAGCGCGATTGGTTTAGGAGTAATTAAACAGCGCGGAACAAATGCTGTGGCAGTAGCAGAAGGCGTAAAGCATAAAATAGAAGAACTCCAAAAAGGTTTGCCTGCCGGGATGCATCTGAGCTTGGTTTTTGATACCACTCAATTTATTAAGGATTCAGTCAATGAGTTAAAATTCAATTTAATGCTTTCAATTATCCTTACTTCGCTGGTTTGTTATTTATTTTTGGGTTCATGGAGTGCTAACGTGAATGTCCTATTATCCATACCTTTTTCGATTATGGGGGCATTTTTTATTCTTTATTTCGCAGGATTTACAATTAACACCTTTACCATGCTCGGACTTTCTTTAGTTATAGGAATTGTTGTTGATGATTCCATAATGGTTTTGGAAAATATTTCTCGTTACCAAGAGCATGGGTATACTAGGAAAGAAGCGGCTTTAACTGGTGCGCGCGAGATTACTTTCGCGGCGATGGCAGCATCGATTGCAATTTTAGCTATTTTTATACCGGTTATTTTTATGGAAGGGATTGTGGGGAAATTCTTTTTCCAGTTTGGGATCACGATATCGGTAGCAGTAGTATTTTCTTTACTGGAAGCTTTAACGATTACCCCGATGAGATGTTCACAATTTTTAACAGTGGGGCATACAACAAAGTTGGGAAAATTCATTGACGGGCTTATGAAGAAGCTGTCGGAAAGTTATCGCGCGGCACTTAAGTTCATACTGCGTTGGCCGAAAACAATTCTTATTATTGCGATTGTGATTTTTGTGGCATCTTTAGGTTTGTCGGGATTTTTAAAGAAAGAATTTATTCCTTCTCAAGATCAAAGCAGGTTTCTGGCGCGTATAACATTACCTTTGGGCAGTTCCATCGAGAAGACTGATAATTTATTTAAAGAAGCAGAGAAATTTCTTATGGAGCGTAAAGAAGTATTAACTTATTATAGTGCCGTCGGTAGTTTTAGCGGGGGGCAGGTAAATCAGGGGTTTGTTTTTATTACGATGAAACCGATAAAAGAAAGGCCGCTCTTAAACGGGCATCATGAGACTCAAGCTGAGTTTATGCAGATTGTGCGTAAACAATTTAGTAGTATTTCTGGAGTGGATCGGGCGACGATTCAGGATTTATCTCTTACCGGTTTTACCGCGCAGCGTGGATTTCCAATTGAATTTACCGTGCGGGGCCCGGATTGGGAAAAATTGGGCCAGTTTAGTCAGGAGATTATGAAGCGCATGAAGACAACGGGCGCAATAGTAGACGTGGATACTGATTATCAGCAAGGGATGCCGGAGTTACAGGTTTCTCCGGATCGTCAGAAGGCAGCAGAACATGGCGTGAGTATTCTTTCCATCGCGGATACTATTAACGCGATGGTTGGCGGAGTGCGCAATGGTAAATTTACTAGTCGTGGTAAACGCTATGATATTCGAGTACGATTGGCCGAAGCTGATCGTTCGAATACAAAAGACGTGCAAAGAATGTGGGTGCGTAATGATTTTGGTGAAGTCGTGCCGCTTTCAGCAGTTGTTACTGCTAAAGAGAATCCCTCTTTATTTTCGATTACGCGTAAGAATCGCGAGCGCGCGGTGAGTATTTATGCCAATCCCGCTCAAGGCCATTCTCAGCAAGAGGCTTTGGAGGTTGTAGCTAAAATTGCTAAAGAAGTCCTTCCGGATGGCTATCATATAGTTTTTTCTGGAGGTTCACAGGCTTTCAAAGAATCATTTCAGAGTTTAGCCTTTGCTCTTATTTTAGGAATCTTTGTTGCTTATATGATTCTTGGAACACAATTCAACAGTTTTATTTATCCCTTTACGGTGCTTTTAGCATTGCCTTTTAGCGTCACCGGGGCATTTTTATTCCTGTTTTTTACGCACAATTCACTTAATCTTTATAGTATGATTGGCTTGATTCTTCTTATGGGTATTGTTAAGAAAAATTCCATTCTTTTGGTTGATTTTACTAATGTCCGACGCAAAGAGGGGATGGGGGTAAAAGAGGCGCTCTTAGATGCTTGTCCGATACGTCTTAGGCCGATCTTAATGACTTCTGTGGCAATGATTGCGGCGGCTACTCCTGGGGCGCTGGCGATTGGGCCGGGTTCGGAAGTGATGGTGCCGATGGCGGTTGCTGTAATTGGAGGAGTTTTATTTTCGACAATTTTAACGCTTTTTGTTGTCCCTTGTGCTTATGAAGTATTTTCAAAACTTGAACGTCGCGCGGTAAGTGCTAAATAATTTTTTGCGTTCAATATAATTGAAGATAAAATATCAAGCTTGTGCTAAGATGTTGTATCATTACCAGAAAGGAGCGTTTTAAGATGCTGAAAAATATGCTAAGGAGCAAGTTTTTAATAGTTGCAATTATGGGCCTCTCCTTTTTAGGATTATATTCAACTGCGTTTGCTCGGGGTGAGGGTGGCCACGATAGTCATTATTATCACAATGGTGGGTGGCATCGGAATGGTTGGTTTGGATTGGATATTGCCGTTGCTGCTCTGACAATTGGCGCTGTGGTCGAAGCGCTTCCATTCGGAAGTAAGACGGTTATCGTTTCCGGTGAGCCTTATTATTATTACGATGGTTATTATTATAGGCATTATCCTTATGGGTATGAAGTGGTCCCGGTGCCTGTGGCAGCTCCAAGGGTGGTTTATGCGCCATCCGTTGTTCAATCTAGTGGAACAATGCTCGGCGAAACAATAATTATCAATGTTCCTAATGTTAATGGGAGTTATACGCCAGTGACATTGGTAAAGAAAAATAGTGGTTATCTTGGGCCACAAGGCGAATATTACGAGGGGCATCCGAGTGTTAAGCAGTTAGAAGCTTTATATGGAAGATAAAATAATTAATTTATCTAAAAAAGGAGGAGCGATGATGCGCAAACTAGGGATAGCGGTTGTGGTTTTGTTTATGGCAACTACGGTTGTTGTAAAAGCTAATGCTCAAGAGTTAACGAATAATGGTAAATCTCAAGGCCAGGGTGAAGGCGCTCAATTACGGCAGGAAATCGCAACATTAGAGCAACAAGCTAAACCGTTGCGCGCGCAACTTCAACAACTGGAAGCGCAAATGAAACCCCTAAGAGAACAGCTTCGCCCGATACATAAAAAAATAACCGCCGATCGTGAAAAACTTAAAAGTTTACGCGAAGAACGCAAGGAACATCGTCAAGAAATGAAACAGCAAAATCAGGCGCCATCACCAACGTCTACGGCAACGACAACGATAGTTAAATAGAGATAGTTTGTTTTTTGGTGAAATTATCTTCAAGCATTTAACCGGAGGGCGAAATGTTTGTGTTGTCAAATTTTCTTGTTGCGGTAGCCAATATTTTAGACGTTATTCTCACGATATTGTATTGGCTAATACTCATTCGCGCATTAATCAGCTGGGTAAATCCTGATCCGTATAACCCCATAGTGCAATTTTTATATAAAACCACCGAGCCGTTACTTTATCCTATAAAAAAGATTATGCCTTTAGGTTTAAGTTTTGGAATTGATATCTCACCAATAATTGCTTTTTTAGTAATTATGTTTTTAAAGTCGTTTTTAGTAAGAACGTTGATGGATCTAGCAATAAGATTCAGATATTAAAATAAGGCCCAGGTGATATATATATTGCAAACCGGTAACCAGAAGGTATAATGAGGCGTAAATTTATTTCATCATCTTGTGAAAATTTTTTGCGTCCGGTGCACTAGATTGTGAGAAGAGGAGCCGATCATGCTTAAAAAAAAGATTTTATTAGTAGATGATGAAGTAGATATTCTTAAGATTATTGGGTTGCGTATAAATAGCTGGGGTTATGAATCGCTTAAGGCTAAAAATGGCAAAGAAGCGATAAAAATCGTTCAAGAAAAAAAACCGGATTTAGTGGTATTAGATTTTATGCTTCCGGATATGGATGGCATCACCGTGATTAAAGAACTGCGAAGAATTAGCAAAAATATACCGATCATTATGTTTACGGCTTATCCTAATTCAACGACGATGCATGAGACGGAAAAGCTGGGTATCAGCGCATATGTCGCTAAATTTAGCGTTGCTTCCGACGCGCAGAGTTTGCTTAAGGAAGCGATTGAACTGTCATTTAAAAAAATATCCGAAAGAAAAGAAGCGGAATAATTTTCTTGAATATTTTTTTTATTTCGCTATAATTATTCCATCGGTAGTTAATGAAGCAGGTATTTCGAGTGTGACAGTAAGTACATAGTTGTACTTATTAGTTAATAAACGCAAAGTAGGCGTTCAGATTGCCGTTTTTTAGGCGAAAAGAACGCCTTTTTTATTTTCTAATTGAAAGGAGAAAATATGGGATTTAACGCGGTGGATACTCTTTTTGTAATGCTGGCGGCAGTTTTGGTGATGTTAATGACTCCGGGACTAGCTTTTTTTTATGGCGGGATGGTCAGAAGAAAGAATATTTTAAGTGTTTTAATGCAATGTTTTATGGCACTTTGTTTAATAAGCTTACAGTGGATGCTCTGTGGTTATAGTTTGTCTTTTGCCCCGGGCAATGGATTTTGGGGCGGCTGGAATTGGGTGGGTCTACAGGGGGTGGGGTTTGCGCCGTTTCCCGGATATTCGGCGACTATCCCGCACCAAACTTTCATGTTTTTTCAGATGATGTTCGCGGTGATTACGCCGGCGCTTATTATTGGCGCCTTCGCGGAGAGAATGAAATTTTCCGCGTTCTTAATTTTTATTTTACTTTGGTCTACTTTTATTTACGATCCGATCTGTCATTGGGTTTGGGGATCCGGCGGTTGGCTCAAACAGATGGGGGTGATGGATTTTGCGGGAGGTTTGGTTGTTCATACTAGTGCTGGTATTTCCGCTTTGGTTACTGCCATCATTATCGGTAGAAGAAAAGGCTTAGATCACACCCCTTCGCCGCATAATCTTCCGTTAGTAGTGTTAGGAACAGGTTTACTTTGGTTTGGGTGGTTTGGTTTTAATGCCGGGAGCGCTTTAGCCGTCAATAGCGTGGCGATCAATGCTTTTATTGTGACGAATGCCGCGGCCGCTAGCGCGGGTTTAAGCTGGGCAATGTTGGAATGGGTGCGTAACGGCCGGCCGACGATATTTGGTATTGTTACCGGTTCAATCGCAGGTTTGGCAACGATTACTCCCGCGGCAGGATATGTTAGCGTGGCATCAGCTATTTTAATTGGATTATTAGCAAGCATTGTTTGTTTTATCGGCGTCGCGGTGATTAAACCAAAATTTAGATATGACGATTCGTTGGATGCTTTTGGAGTGCATGGTATCGGAGGCATTTTAGGGACGCTGCTTACTGGGGTATTCGCCTGCAGCACGATCAATTCTGCCGGAGCTAATGGCATGCTTTTTGGAAATCCGAAACAGGTATTAATCCAATTTATCGGGATTCTCGTTATTGCAAGTTATACTTTTATCGGGACGTTTATAATTTATAAGTTAGTAGATGTATTTTTCGGTATCCGCGTTAAAGAAAAAGATGAAGCGATTGGCCTGGATCTTACTCAACATCGCGAAAGAGCTTATACTATTTTAGAATAAAATTAGGCTCTTGTTATTTATTTAATCTGCTATATAATTAGATTGTTGGGTTGAGGAAAAATGATTATTACCAATAAAAATAGCGGTGATTAAATAAATTTTTAAAAAGCGAGGAAATTAAAATGGCATTACGAGAAGATATGGAAAAACAGGGTGACTGGCTTTTTAGGTGGAGAAGCTATCTTCCTCTTTTAGGATTACCGATTTTTATTATTGCGATAAGGCAGTCGGGCATCTTAGAAAAGAAATTCGGCGACAATATTGGCGATCTTTGGGAGACTTGTTCTATGATCGTGTCTTTTCTAGGCCTAGTTGTGCGGGGTATTACCGCCGGGTATGCTCCGCGGGGTACTTCGGGAAGGAACACAAAATCACAAGTGGCAGATGTGCTTAATACTACCGGGATGTATTCTATTTCGCGGAACCCGCTTTACCTGGGTAACTTTATTATCGTTTTAGGAATTACTTTATTTATTCAGGTTTGGTGGCTAGCTTTATTAGTTTGGTTTGGATTCTGGCTCTATTATGAACGGATTATTTTTACGGAAGAAGAATTTTTAAGAAGTAAATTTAAAGAGCAGTTTATTGATTGGGCTAAAAAAACACCGAT
>CAIVOB010000057.1 GCA_903907475.1 Candidatus Omnitrophota bacterium | reverse complement strand
CGGGAACGATTCTGTATGAAAAATTTATCAGCCGAGGCCAAGAAAAAGGCAAGTTAGATTTCTATCTGCATTTTAAAGGCCCAGTCAATATGACTTCGCTTAGTAATCGTGCCTTTTCTTATTTAAAATCATATATATCTTGTTTTAATTATTTATGGCAGGAAAAATTCGTAGCAAAAAAGACTATTCTTAAGAATTTAAATACGAATACCGAAATTTCAGCGGTATCTTGCTGTCCGTTCTGTGATTCAGAGAACCACTATTATTTTAATTTAAACATGCCCGGCATAGTGGCTTTTGGCAATAAAGTTTTAGTTTTATGTAAGGACTGTCGACAGCGTTTTTTTGTCAGGGGCATTACAAGCAGCAAACTAGCGATATTCTTTGCTCAGCTATTCGTATATCCCAAATATTTAGAGCAAATATCTCTATCTAATTATTACACATATTTATTTTCTAATTTATTTTTTGAGAGCCTGCGTTTAATTAAAGTGAAATTCGTGCAGATGTTAAGTAAGCTCAAGATTGTCACTAGTAACTAGTAATAAAAATTTTATGAAGATAGTAATTATATCAGTTTGGTTTTCGGAAAACATGGGATATGCGGAAAATTTTCTACCCATAGCATTTGGGAAACTTGGGCATGAAGTGCATTTAGTGACTACCGATTTACAAGTATATGCAACATCACCAGAATATGAAAAAGTATACCAGCGTTATCTTGGGCCTAAACAAGTTGAACAGGGGATATTTAAAAAGGAGTATTATACTTTACATAGAAATTCGCACTCTTTCACTTGGAGAGGTGGTCTAAAAATTTTAAATCTGGAAGATAAAATCCGAAAAATACAGCCAGATATAGTTTATTGTTTTGAAATATTTAACTCAGATACGCTGCTTGCCTGTTTTTTGAAATCAAAATATGGTTATAAGTTGTTTTGCGAAAGCCGGATGCATTTATCAGTTTTTATGTCTCCTAAAACATTTTTTCAGAGAATTAAACAATGCGGAATAGGCTTTGTCGGAAGAATAATGTCGTTAAAGATTGATCAATTTTATCCTATTGCTCCAGATGTCTTTAAGGTAATAACAAAGTATTGTGGAATACCAAAAAGAAAATGTAGCATATCATCTTTAGCCGTAGATGCTGATCTATTTTATTCAGGCATTCAAACTGAAGAAACCAATGAATTCCGTAAAAAAAATGGGTATGATGAAAGCGATATTGTGTGTTTGTATACGGGGCGCTTTACGGAATCTAAGGGCCCATTAATATTGGCCCAGGCAATAAATTATTTGCAAGAAACAGGTTATTTAAAGTTTAAAGGTTTGTTTGTCGGACAAGGTGATATGAAATATGAAAATTTAATTAAAAATTCGAAAGGCTGCAGTATTCACCCTTTTGTGAATGTAAGGGAGCTTCCAAGATTTTATCGGTCATTTGATATCGGTGTTTGGCCGTTGCAAGAATCTACGAGTCAGCTAGATGCAGCAGCTTGCGGAATGCCGATTATTATTAATGAAAAAGTAGAGGATAATTTAAGGACGCAAGACAATGGTTTAAGGTATAGAGAAGGTGATTTTAAAGATTTAGCGGCTAAGATTTTAATGCTTGAAGATAAATTTAAAAGAAGAGAAATGGGGAAGATTGGTAGCGAGAAAATTGCTAAATTTTATTCATGGGATTATTTAGCTAAGAATAAAATATTCGATTTTAACCGGAATTTAAATTAAAAAATGAAAAAAATAATACATGTTGTTGGTGCTCGTCCAAATTTTATGAAATTAGCATCAGTCTATGCCGCTTTAGCTAAGCGGGGTTTTTTACAGAAGATTGTGCATACCGGACAGCATTATGATGATAAAATGTCCAAAGTATTTTTTCCTGAGCTTGAGGTTCCTGCACCTGACATTAATCTTGAAGTTGGTTCCGGTACCCATGCAGAACAGACCGCTAATGTAATGGTGCGCTTTGAACGTTATGTTTTAAAAGAATCACCAGAATGGGTATTGGTTTATGGGGATGTAAACTCTACGGTTGCAGTTGCTTTAGTTTGCGCAAAACTTGGTTTTCCTTTGGCGCATGTGGAAGCGGGTTTGCGTTCTTTTGATCGCAGCATGCCCGAAGAGGTTAACCGTGTCCTTACTGATCAGGTAGCGGATTTACTTTTTACTCCTTCTGAGGAGGCAGATCGTAATCTTATACGTGAGGGGGTATCGCCAAAAAAAATTCATTTGGTCGGTAATGTTATGATTGATACGCTGATAAAATCTTTGACGCAGGCAAAGCGTTT
>CAIVOB010000056.1 GCA_903907475.1 Candidatus Omnitrophota bacterium | reverse complement strand
GGTTATAAGTTTATTAGGCGGTTCTTTAGGATTATTCTTTGGTTGGGTTTTGACTCTGCTAGCGCGGCCCTATCTTAGAGCTGAAATACCGCTTTGGGCAGTAGTAATTTCGGCTATCCCCGGCGCCGGGCTCAAGGTTTTGATTTTAATCGCTTATCGCTTTTAGTAGCGGTTTTAGAAAAACGTTTGGGATTGGGGTTAGAAACGGAAGACATTTTTGTTAATGTCGCCGGAGGAATAAAAATTGAAGATCCGGCTGCGGATTTAGCGGTTTGCGCGGTGATTGCTTCAAGTTTTAAAGAACAGGTAGTGATGCCTAAAACCGTGGTTTTAGGTGAGGTGGGTTTAAGCGGCGAAATTCGCAGTATTGCTCAGGTCCTGACGCGTATTAATGAAGCTTGGAAGTTAGGTTTTAAACATTGCATCTTACCAAAAAATAGTTGTCAGAATTTAAATTTTAATAAATCCGAGATGGAGATTATTCCGGTCGTAAATTTAAAGGAAGCTTTAGGGATTATTCTTAATCCGGCGGTCAAGCAATCTTAGGGAGGCAAAAGAATGAATTTATTATTAGCGCGATTCTTGTTTATATTAGGCAGTATGTTTATCGGTTATCAGGCGTTGATTATTAAGGGTAATGGTTTTATGGGAATGCTCATCGGTGCTTTAGCGGCTTTGATTATGATTCTTTTAGAGATTGGTTTACGTAAAGTTTCGGTGAGCGGATTATCAAGTGCGGTATTCGGTTTAATTTTAGGTTTAATTATGGCTAAGCTGGTGGGAGATGCTTTTAGCTTGGCTTCCATGGATCCGGATTTGCTTTCGCGAATTAGAGTGGGGTTGACTTTAATCTTTTGTTATTTAGGGATGGTAATGGCTTTGCGCGGTAAGGATGAGTTTAATATTATTATCCCCTATGTGCGGCTGCGTCGCCAGGATCAGTCTCAGGATGTTATTCTTTTAGATACCAGCGTTATTATTGATGGGCGGATTGTGGATATTTGTAAAACTCGATTTTTAGGAGGAAAGTTAATTATTCCAAAATTTGTACTTCGGGAATTACAGCAGATTGCTGATTCCACCGATCCGATTAAACGCCAAAGAGGCCGGCGGGGGCTGGAGATCCTTAATACGATTCAAAATGAATCGGGAATGGATATTACGATCCATGAACAAGATTTTACCGAAAGTTCGGAAGTGGACGCAAAATTAGTGTTGTTGGCTAAATTGCTTGAGGCTAAAATCCTGACTGTAGATTTTAATTTAAATCGTGTGGCTAGTATTCAGGGGATTAAAGTTTTAAATATTAATGAATTAGCGAATGCTTTAAAACCGGTAGTTTTTCCCGGTGAGGAGATGCATCTTAAACTGATTAAGGAAGGTAAGGAACATAATCAGGCGGTGGGTTATTTAGATGATGGCACGATGGTGGTGGTGGAGGATGCCCGGCGCTTGATCGGCCAGGATGTTAAAGTCGCGGTGACTTCGGTTCTGCAAACTCAGGCCGGAAGGATGATTTTTACAAAAATCGAAAAATAATGCTTAGTGCGATTATTTTAGCAGCGGGAGAGGGCCGGCGGCTTAAGGCAAAGGCAACTAAGCCGTTGGTTAAGATTAATAATATTCCGGCGATTGTTTATTCTTTAAAGTGTTTAAATCAAGAAAAAAGAGTCAGTGAAATTATTGTAGTTTTAAATTTGCGTAACCAAAAGCAAGTAATGGCGGCGCTTAAAAAATATGCGTTTGGGAAGATAAAATGTTTTGTTTTAGGCGGCAAGCGGCGGCAAGATTCAGTTTATAATGCTTTGAAAGCAGTTAATCAAAATTCCGATTGGGTATTAATTCATGATGCGGCGCGTCCGTTTATCAGCGCTTTGTTAGTAAATAAAGTAATTCTAGCGGCAAAAAAATTTAAGGCGGCTATTTTAGGAGTAAGAGTAAAAGCGACGATTAAATCTACGGATATTAGTAATTTTGTAACCCAGACCTTAGATCGGAATTCACTTTGGGAGGTGCAGACTCCTCAAGTGTTTAAGAAGGAACTACTTTTAGCAGCTTATGGAAAATACGTATGTTCTGCGGTCACCGATGATGCTTCATTAGTGGAAAAGTTAGGTCAACCGGTTAAGATGGTGCCGGGTAGTTATGAAAATATTAAGATTACCACGCGGGAGGATTTATTGCTCGCGGAAATAATTGCCAAAAGGTTTAAAAATGCAATTTAAAATTGGTATTGGTTATGATATTCATCGCTTAGTGGAAGGAAGGAAATTATTCCTTGGGGGAATCGAGATTCCTTACGTGAAAGGGCTTCTGGGGCATTCCGATGGGGATGCTTTAATTCATGCGCTTTGCGATGCTTTATTGGGAGCGATCGGAGCAGGTGATATCGGCCAACATTTTCCTGATACCGATTTTAAATATCAGGGGATTGCTAGTAGTCAACTTCTAAAAGCGGTGCAAGAAATAGTTGTGAGTAGAGGTTATAGAATTAATAATTTAGATGTCGTCGTGATTGCTCAAGAACCATCCTTAAAGCCTTTTAAAGATTTAATAAAACAAAAGCTTTCGGAATTACTTAAGCTTAACCCAGAGGAATTAAATATTAAGGCTAAAACTAATGAAGGTTTGGATGCTGTGGGCAATAAAGAGGCGATTGCTTGCTATGCGGTGGTTTCTTTAATTAAGGAGAGTTAAAAATGATTCTTATTTTGCAAATATTAATGCTTATTTTGATTTTGGCTTTGGGTAAATTTATTATGATTTTTATAATTTTTTACGCCGATATTCGCGCCGCGCAGAAAAGGGATCCGGCGGCTAAAAGCGCGTTAGAGGTAATTTTACTTTACCCGGGATTGCATGCTTTGATCTATTATCGTATTGCGCATGTTTTCTATCGGATGCATTTATTCTTTTTTGCGCGGTTAATTTCTCAGCTTTCCAGATTTTTTACGGGCATCGAAATTCATCCGGGAGCAAGTATCGGTAAAAGGTTTTTTATTGATCATGGTTTAGGGGTAGTAATTGGAGAGACGTCAGTTATTGGCGATGATGTTTTGCTTTATCAAGGCGCTACTTTAGGCGGAACGGGAATCGCAAAAGGCAAGCGCCATCCTACTTTGGGTAATCATGTTGTAGTAGGAGCCGGAGCCAAAGTTTTAGGTAATATCACTATCGGGGATAATTCTTATATCGGAGCAAACGCGGTCGTGATTAAAGATGTCGGGCCGAATTCTACCGTGGTCGGCGTACCGGGTAGAATTACTAAGCAGGATGGCAGGAAGATGGATACGAGCTTAGACCATGTTCATATTCTTGACCCGATTATGCAGTCCATGGAAGAACTCCAGGCGCGGATTAAAAATTTAGAAAATAAATAAGTCCTTTTCATCATGCCAATCTTTATAAATAATTCACTCTCAAAAGCTAAAGAAAAGTTTGTTCCCTTAAAAAATCCAAAGGTTAATATCTATACTTGCGGAGTGACGGTTTATGATGCCTGCCATATCGGACATGCGCGGAGTTTATTTATTTTTGATTTGATGCGCAGGTATTTTGTTTTTTGTAAATTTAAGGTAAAATTTGTGCGTAATATTACCGATATCGACGATAAAATAATTAATCGCGCCAATGAACTTAAAATAAATTGGCAGGATTTAGTCGCTAAGTATATTGCCGGCTATTATGAAGATTTAGAAAATTTGGGGATAAAAAAAGCGGATTTTGAACCTCGGGCGACGGAAAATATTCCGGAGATGGTTAATTACATTAAGGTTCTTATTGATAAAGGTTTTGCTTATGAGGCCGGCGGGGATGTTTATTTTGATGTGCGCAAGTTTAAGAATTATGGGAAACTTTCCGGCCAAAGTATTAACGAGATGCGCGCGGGAGTAAGGATTGAATCTGCGGAATCTAAACGTGATCCGCTGGATTTCGCGCTTTGGAAACGTTCCAAAGCGCATGAGCCTTTCTGGCAGAGTCCTTGGGGCAAGGGGCGGCCGGGCTGGCATATTGAGTGTTCGGTGATGTCGCAGAAATATTTGCATACTCAAACTTTGGATATTCATGCCGGTGGCCGGGATTTAATTTTCCCGCATCATGAGAATGAATTAGCCCAGAGTGAAGCTTATAGCGGGAAAACTTTTGCTAAATATTGGCTGCACCATGGTTTATTGACGATTAATTCCCAGAAGATGTCTAAGTCGTTAGGTAATTTTATTACGATTAAAGATTTTATTGCTAAATATCACAACCCGGATTTGCTTAAATTTTTCTTTTTGTCCGCGCATTACGCGCATCCGATTGATTATAGTGAGGCTAAAATTGAAGAGGCGCGGCAAGCTTTGCAGAGAATTGTGATTTTCTTAAAAAAGGCGCAAAGTTCAAAGAGAGGATTATTTTCTCGGATTTTTAATTTGCTTCCTAGTAAAATTATACTGCTTAAGCAAAAATTTTTTGCCAGCTTAGATGACGATTTTAATACTCCGGAAGCTTTAGCGGCAGTATTTGAGCTAGTAAATTTAGCGAATAAAAATATTGCTCAAGAAAATTTTGTTGCTTGCGCTCGTGATACTTTAAAAGTAATGTTTGAGATTTTAGGAATTGAACTTAAGCCACTTCAAGATGAGCCGGGAATAGGCGAAATAGATATTAAGGCTAAGATTGACGAGCGCGCGGCGGCAAAATTGGCTAAAAATTATGCTTTGGCGGATAAAATTCGCAAAGATTTAGAAGCTCAGGGTGTAATTTTAGAAGATACCAAAGCGGGTGTGAGCTGGAGAAGGAAGTTATAATAGGGGAGTATTATGAAGGGTAAATTTATTACATTTGAAGGATCGGAAGGTTGCGGGAAGAGCACGCAATCAGAGTTGCTTTATCGTTACTTAAAATCTAAAAAATTTTCGGTAATTTATTTGCGCGAGCCGGGAGGAGTGAAGTTAAGCGAGCAGATTAGGAAAATTTTGCTTGATCCGCAGAATAAAATTTCTCCAAAGGCGGAGACTTTGCTTTATATGGCGGCGCGGGCCGAAGTGGTTAGAGAAATTATTCAGCCGGCTTTGAAAGCAGGCAAGATTGTGGTTTGCGATCGTTTCTTAGATTCTACGCTTGCTTATCAAGGTTATGGTCTAGGGATAGATATTAAAATGATTAAATTGATTGGTAATTTTGCTACCGGAGGAATAAAGCCGGATTTAACGATCTTTTTGGATTTAGCGGTTGAAAAAGGCCTCGCCCATCGGAATCGATCCAAAGACCGCATTGAGCAGCGCTCGCTTAATTATCATGCTTTAGTGCGGCGGGGTTATTTAAAACTGGCGGATCTTGAGCCAGGAAGAATTAAAATCGTAAAAGTGGAAAATGATTTAAATTCCACGCAGGAAAATATCCGGGAGATTGTTAATGCGCGCAAATGAGATCTTAGGCCAGGATTTGCCGCTTGGTATTATTAATAGCTATATTGAGAAAAATAAATTTTTCGGTGGTTATATTTTTAGCGGGCCGGAAGGGGTGGGTAAAAAACTTGTGGCGCAATTTATTGCTCAAAAATTAAATTGCCTTTCGGATGCCGCTGGACCTTGCGGTAGTTGTCCGTCCTGTCTTAAGATTAAAAAATCAGAACATCCGGATGTGCATTTTTTAGGGTCTTTAGATGAAGCGGTAAAAATAGATGATATCCGTAATTTACAACGCCAGGCGAACTTAAAACCTTATGAAGGGAAGATGAAAGTTTTTATTATTGATAATGCGCATAAATTAAATTTAGAATCCGCAAATTCTTTGTTAAAAATTTTAGAGGAGGCTCCGCCGCAGAGTTTGATTATTTTAATTACGCATCAGGGGCAGAAGATTCTTAAAACTATTGTTTCGCGTTGTAAAATGATCAAATTTTCTCCGTTGGGCCGGGGAGTTTTGGAAACAGTGCTCGTTAAAAACTATGCTTTACCTAAAGATTTTGCACATTTTTTAGCTTTTTATACCGAAGGGCGGCTGGGATTAGCGTTGCGTTTAAAGGATTCTGATATTTTTGCTCAACAGAATAGATTATTTGATGCGTTTGTGCTTTCTTCTCGGCCGCTCGATCCGAGTTTAAGTGGACAAACTAAAGAAAATCTGCAGGGTTTTTTAAGTATTTTGGCTTCCTGGTTCAGAGATATTTATTTACTAAAAGCGGGAGTACAGGCGCAGGAGATAATACATTCAGATCGACAAAATGATTTACTAAAATTG
>CAIVOB010000055.1 GCA_903907475.1 Candidatus Omnitrophota bacterium | reverse complement strand
ATATAATCAATTTTAATTATGATGAATTTCCCTTGTTGATAATTTTTCAGGATTATTTTAAAAAAGATTTCTTTCTTCCGGAAGCATCTGGTGAAAGAAAAGATTCTTTCATTGATCTATGTGATAAAAAGTTCCCTTATCAAAAGGAAGAGAAGTATTTTTGGTATTCAGGAGCGAAAACGATCAGAGAATCCGAGATTCCGCCGGAGGCGGAGTTTGGAGTTGTTGGTTTCGATCGAGCGGAGATTTCAGAACTTAAAATAGAAATCGAGAGTTTTTTGCGAAAGCAAATTAAGCCTCAAGTTAAAATTAGAAGCTCTTTATTAGAGATCGATTATTATGCGCAAGAGGTCTGGAGGATTATTCCGGCTTATGTGGCGCACGCTTTAGCGGCGAAGTTTTTTGAAAAATTAGTTGAATTTGGGGAGGGTAGTTTGGTTTTAAATGATAACGGTGGAAATGATGTAATTGGAAGCAGCGAGAATTTTGGAAGGATTACTTATGCTGATTTTGCTCAATTAGGTTGGTATGAAGCCGTTAATCGAAAGCTGGTGGATCTAGCGCAAATTATTTCTCCTTTGCGAGAAAAAGATCAAATTTTGGAACTGGGTTCGGGAGAAGGTACCAGCACCTCGTTATTAGTGTCAAGATTGGGCCAGCGTAATAGATTAATCGCCGTAGAGTTAGTTGAGGAAAAGGCGAGTAATGCCAGGGAAAGGTTTTCGCATTACGCCAATATTGATTTTTTAGCTCTGAATGTGGATGAAATTAAAAATAGATTTCATGAAAAGTTCAGCCAGATATTTGCTTTTAACATGATCCATTTGATTGAAGATAAGTTTGGCCTGATGCAGCATGTTCGGCAATTATTAACGCCCAAAGGGGTATTTGTTTTTAATACTGCTTTTTTTGGGGCGGATAAATCTCCGGAGTCAAAAGCGTTTGAATATAATTTTTCGTTTAATCTTTTAAAGCTTTTGCATGCGAATTTTTCTGCGGAACTTATAAAACAGCATAGCCGCTCAAATTATGGCTTTAAGCTTACGGAGCAGGATTACCGCCGGCTACTGCAAGAGGCTAAACTAGTGCCGTTGGCGAGTAGGAAAATAAAGCAAAAGATCAAGATCGAGGAGGCTCAGGAATTTTTATTGACTGCTGAGGTGCTGGAGAATATGTTTCCGGCAATTAGTGTTCAAGATAAAATTATGTTTTTCCACCAAGCTTTTAAAGCAGTTGCGGATAAACTGAAGATTAAAGAATTGGAGCGGGAATGGCTGTATTTGGCATGCGGCCGGCAGAAAAATTCAGATAATGGCGGAAGCGAAATCGAGACTCGAGAGAAAGAATTTTGGAGATTGAAAAGAAGCGGTGATGAGTTGGATGTGGAGTTTAGATATGTTTTTCGCAATGGCGGATTTTTAAGGTCACAAGCAGCAATCAGCAAAGAAGGAGTGCGCATCTTTAGTTGTACGGGTTTAATTGTTTTTGATGCGCCTAATTCTGGCACTAATTTAATTCGCAGAACTTTTATCCGGGCCTATGAGATTGGCAGAGTCGTGGGATTTAATCCGCAATGGGCTTTTATTTCTGCAACCGGTTATCCGGAATGCGACGAGAAATTGCAATTAATTTATTCTATTATGCGCCATTATGATTTTACTCCTTATTTTAGTAAGTATGTTGATGTTTCTAAGCGATTAAATAATGATGCTTTGTGCCTGCTTAATCGCAGGTCATACGGTTGCGCGTATCACGATATACATTTGCTTAATTGCAGGTCTTATGAAGATTTGAAGGGCAACGATTATTATCATTCCTGGTACCGGCCTTTAAATGATTTTGTGGAGGAATCTAAAAGTATATTAATGCCTAAAGGGTTTGTGCCTTATGAGTTTGGAGTCTGGAAAATTCTTAAAGCGCAATTAGGGTCTCTTTATCCGGAGGCTTTTTCCGAAGTGAGTAAAAATAAAATTGATTCTGATAATGGCGGAGATAGCGGCCTAACCCGCAGGTCTTTTTTGGCAGTTTTGGGTTTGATTTTTACCGGTTGTATTAGCAAGCGTTTGGGAAAAGATTGGGAGAGCTTAGAAAAATTTCTGGGAGATGATTTAAAAACTGATGGTAAACATTTTATTAAAATTTTGCTCGCTGTAATTGAGAAAAGTGGAGTTAAGATAATAATATTGCCTTCGCAAAATGAATTAGAAGCGGTTTGTCAGGCCAAGGGGGTTACGCTGGCCCCCGCATTTTATACTGTTGAAAATAATACAATGTATATCTATAATGAATACTTAAGCGCCTTGGTGATCGCTCACGAAGGAGTGCATGCTTTGCAAGCGAAATATGCATCCGGGAAGATGGAAGAATCTGCGAATCAGATGTTTGGTGCCGCAAAATTATTGATGCGCTTAGTTTTAGAAAGCGGTGATTCACAGTTGCAGGAGAGTTTAGTGAAATTAATTAATTACCTCTGTTTTGATTATAATAATTTAATTAAAAATATTTGGTGTCGGTTACAGACAAATGAAATTAATTTAGAGCAGGCAAAACAGTCTTTTGAAAGCATATTCTCTAAAAGCTTAAAAGAAGATGATCTTTTAATGATTTTTGCTACCCCTACAGAAGAAGCCTTGGATAATTTATTTGCCGATAATTTATTTATGTTCTTAAATGGAATAAATGAGTTATTTGCTTTTATTTATAGTTGCGCTGTAGCTAAGGATTTTCCTCAGGCTCTAGCGGCAACTCAAAATGAGAATAACGCGGCAGTACAAAATTATGGCCTTTGCGCGTTTGAAAAAAAACTTGATCCGGAGGCGGAAACATTTAAATTTTTAAATCGGATTCAATCTTATCCAAAAATAAAAACAGTTTTAAGAGGGTATTATCAGGTAAATTTAGGTTTACCGCTTCCGAGGGTTTTAGGAGCGGAAAAAGTTTATTTTTAATTAAATTCGGTGAGATTTAAGGAGCAAAAAGGAGGAGCGATGGAAGAGCAAAGAAAAGTTCCGCGGTGGCCGATTAATGCCGCAGCCGGATTATTGGTTGACGGTGGAGTCAAACCCCTTGCTTGTAAGGTGGAAGATATCAGCACCCAGGGAATGCGGGTTTCGTTTAAAAAAAATCTTTTCGCGGAAGCCTTTTCAAATTTTAATTTAATTCTTTCCGATAAAATTGCTTTGGATCTTAGCGCTCAGGTCGCTTGGCAAGGAGAGGTTAATGACCGCAATACTTTTGGTTTGACTTTTAATCAGTTGGATGAATTAGCGAAAAATAGAATCGCCGGATATGTGAAGACCTGTTATCCGGAAATTATGTTGAAACAATGGTGGGGGTAAATAAAGTAAATGCCAGATCATCGTAAATTAACCAGATGGCAGCTTGATCGTCAAGCGAAGCTTACCATAGAGCAAAGCGGGCGTGAATTGCTTTGCCAGGTTAAGGATATTAGCAATAAAGGGGTCGGCCTTATTTTAGGCCAGAAACTGCCCCATGATTCCGGGTTTAAACTGCATTTAAAGCTAACGCAGGATTGTCATTTTGACGCGGAGGTCTGGGTAGCTTGGAATAAAGTTATTGATGGGGTAAATCATTATGGCTTATTTTTTAGTAAATTAAGGGACGCGGATAAAGAAAAAATCCGTTGTTTTGTCGATACTTATTGCACGCAAGTGGTGGCGCAAAAGTGGTCACCGCCGGAGATTAAATCTGGCCGTCAGGGGGATGACTTGGAAGATCAGCGGATTTTTGAAAGATTCAATACTAATCTTACGGTGCGTTATTTGAATTCGGATACGGGCCAAGAAGGAGTCGCCCGGACGCAGGATATTAGCGCTAAAGGTTTAAATTTAGAAACGCGCCAGCCATTGCCCGCGCATACGATTTTAGAGGTTTGGTTAGAAATGAAAAACGCGGGAGAATCTTTGTATTCTCGCGGGGAAGTGGTTTGGTCTAAAAATATTGGAGCCGATAATTACCGGGCGGGTGTGGAGCTAGAGAAGGCGGATTTAATGGGGATTTCAAGAATCCTTCGGGCAGTGACTGCTCCCAACAAAAAACCTTGACCCGGCACTTAAAATATGTTAAATTTTAACATTAAGTCTTTCTATCACCTATCCCGTCAGGGGACAATCCCCACGATTAATGGAAGGAGTATAAGGATGTTAGTAAAGAATATTGTTGTAAGCTTTTTTGTTTTATTTTCCATCTTTGGTTGTTCCGACCAAAAAATAACCTCCAAACCCGTTATTTCTGTTTGGCACTGGATGACGGACCGCGACGCCACTTTTCAAGATTTAGCAAAAAAATATGAAGTTTTAACTGGGGTGAAAGTAAATTTCGAACTTTATGCTCCTTCGGACGCTTATTCTCAGAAGATTCGCGCGGCGGCTCAAGGAACGAATCTTCCGGATATCTTTGGTATTTTAGGAGAGAAGCGAGATTTTGCTTCTTTTATTAAAGCCGGGCATATTTTAGATTTAACCTCTTACATGGAAGCGGATAATAATAGCTGGAAAAATAAGTTTTTCCCCAAGGCATTGGCGGTTAATGAATTCGCCCCGGGAAATAGTTATGGCATAAATCCTGGAATTTTCGGCGTGCCGATTGATATTATGACGATTCAAATGGTTTATAATAAAAAACTTTTAAGCCAGTTAGGTTTAAATCCTCATCGGCCACCTAAAACTTTAGCTGAATTTTTAGATTTGGGTCCTAAAATTAAAGCTGCCGGAATGCAAGGGTTAGTTTCCGGATGGGGTGAAGTTTGGATGATCGATTGTTTGGCGAGTAATTACGCTTTTAATATTATGGGTAAAGATAAGGTGCTGGCGACGATTCGCGGCCAAGTGCCTTACACTGACCCGGATTGGATTAAAGTTTTTACGGTTTTTAAGCAAATGCAGGATTCCGGGGTTTTAGCCAAAGGCTTGGTGACGATGATTAATAAATCTGCCGAGCAGCTTTTTGCTAATGAGAAGGCGGTTTTTGCTTTTAATGGTTCTTGGTGCGTCAACGTTTATAAAGGAATGAATCCTAATCTTGAGTATGGAGCGATGCTTCCTCCGGCGGCAACAGAAGGAAACGCGATGGCAATCTGGGGTGGAGCGGGATCTTCTTTTATGGTTAACGCGCGTTCTAAAAATAAAGAAGCAGCGGTGAAGTTTCTAACTTGGATTACGGATCAAGACCAGCAGGCGTATTTGGCGCAAGCGACCAATAATTTACCGGCAAATAAAAATAGTTTGTCGAAGATTCCGGAAATTTTGGCACAATTTGCTAAAGGAATGGATTATGCCACGCATCCGAATGTTTGGGGAGTTTCGGAATTTTCTTTGGTGATTGAAGCTTTCGATCGTGGAATTCAGTCGATTATTATCGGAGAGAAGACTCCGGAGCAAGTGGCTTCTGAAGTCCAGGAGATCAAACTCCGCGAAACCGCTAAAAAGAGAGCGCAATGAACCCCGTACCTTCTCGTACATTTAATTGTAGAGGAGGATGGGTTTTAAAGATTACTAATAAAGGAGAAGTTACGGGGTGAAGATTAAAGATACACTAGAAAATTATGTTTTTGTTTTACCGGCAGTAACAATATTTTTAGTATTTTATGTCGTCCCGTTTATCTGGGTTTTTCAACTCGGGCTTTTTGATTGGGATGGCATTTCTTTTAGTAAAACTTTTGTCGGTTTGCAGAATTTTAAAGAAATTTTTATGCAGGATCGCTATTGGTGGCAGTCAATGTGGAATGCTACCTATATTACTTTCATTGCTTTAACTTTTCAGAATATTTTAGCTTTTATGTTGGCTTTGGCCTGCGATCGGGAAATAAAGATGAAAAATTTT
>CAIVOB010000054.1 GCA_903907475.1 Candidatus Omnitrophota bacterium | reverse complement strand
GCATCACCTTGGCGAGAATCTCTCCCGAACGCTTAAGCTTTAACAGCTCATCTGGCGATTTAAGATGAATCATTTAATGCATTAATTTTTTAATCTGCTCTAAAACTATCCCCGCCTCTAAATCTGCATCTAAACGCCGTAATTTCTTAGCTTGATCATAATACTCTATCAAAGAAGCAACTTCCTGCTTATAAACTTCCAAACGCTTACGCACAGTTATTTCATTATCATCGGTTCTCTGATATAGAGAACCTCGACAACTATCGCAAACCCCGCTTACTTTCGGAGGCATATTGGTAATATGAAAATTCGCTCCACACTTAGAACAAACCAATCTTCCGCTCAAACGCTTAATAATAACCTCATCACTGGTATCTAAATAAACTACCAAATCTACGGCTAAAGATTTTTTCCCTAAAATTTCATCTAAAGTTTTGGCCTGCGCTAAGGTACGCGGATAACCATCAAGAATAAATCCTTTTTTTATATCCGGATTATTAAACCGTTCCGCGAGCATTTTAGCGACTAAGCCATCAGGAACCAATCCTCCCTGATCCATAATTCCTTTAGCTTGCTGACCTAGTTCCGTGCCAGATTTAACATTCTCCCGTAAGATGTCACCGGTAGAAATATGCGGCAGTCCAACATTCTTCGCTAATCTCTTGGCCTGAGTGCCTTTACCTGCGCCTGGAGGGCCTAATAGTACCAGATACATTATCTTCTCCCTCTAATATGGCCACTTTTAATAAAACCTTCATAATGATGCGTTAAAAGATGCGATTCCACCTGTTTTAAAGTATCCAACATTACACCGACAATAATTAAAACTCCAGTACCGCCAAAAAATGAAGCCACTAAATACGGAACCTTTAACCAAGCCATAATAAAATCTGGAAAAATCGCAATCACAGCAATAAAACTTGCTCCGGCTAAAGTAATTCTCGTCATGACAAAATCTAAAAATTCAGCCGTAGGCGCTCCGGGTCGAATTCCCGGGATAAAACCGCCATGCTTTTTCATATTTTCAGAAAGATCATTCGGATTAAAAACAATCGCCGTATAAAAATAACAAAAGAAAATTATTAATAACGCGTAAACGATCGAATATAACGCTTGTCCGCGAATTAACCCTTGCGCCAAACGCTGAAAAGCCGGATTAGGAATGAAAGACGCCAACGTTGCTGGAAACAAAATAATCGACTGCGCAAAGATAATCGCAATTACTCCGGAGGTATCAACTTTAAGCGGAATATAAGTACTCTGCCCTCCGTAAACTTTACGCCCCACAATGCGGCGCGCGTATTGCACCGGGATTTTTCTTACTCCCTGCGTAATCATAATTACCGAAAAAACTACCACCACCAAGAGAAACGCCATGATTAACAAAGTAACCGGTTGAATTTGCCTGCGGCTTGGCGCAAACGGTGAAATCAAAACATAAAGTTGATTTAAAGCTGTCGGGATGCGCGAAATGATTCCTGCGGTAATAATTAAAGAAATCCCGTTTCCGATTCCTCTTTCCTGAATTTGCTCACCCAGCCACATAATAAAAATCGTTCCGGTAGTAAGAGTAAGCACCGTTAAAATCCTAAAACCCCAACCTGGATGCATCACGATTTGTAATCCTTCGAAACGCGCCGGATTCTCCAGCCAGAGAGCGATAAAATAAGACTGAATTACCGATAAAAGAACCGTGCCGTAACGAGTAAGCTGATTAATCTTTTCATAGCCAGACTTACCTTCTTTAGCCATTTTTTCAAAAGCCGGTACAACAGCGGTTAACAGCTGCATGATAATCGAGGCGGAAATATAAGGCATGATTCCTAAAGCGAAGATCGTTAAACGTTCCATCGCACCACCGGAAAACATATTAATTATGCCAAAGAGCGTTCCGCCTTGAGTTTTAGCAATGCGGTTAAAAAAATCCGCTAAAGCCGCCCCGTCAATACCCGGAGTAGGAATATAACAACCCACGCGATAGATAGCAATTAAAACTCCGGTGATGATTAAACGTCTTTTTAAATCCGGAATTTTAAATGCATTAACAAGCGCGTTAAACATTTAATATTTCTGTTTTACCACCGGCACTAACAATCTCCTGAGCTGCGCGCTTAGAAAACGCATGTGCCTGTATCGTTAAGGCTTTTTTAATGCTCCCCTTACCTAATATCTTAATTGGCGCTTTCACACTGCGCACAAGGCCATTTTCTTTTAAAACCTCAGGCGTGACGACGCTTACCTTAATCCGCGCTAAATCCTCTAAATTAACCAACTGATAAGTTTTTTTAAAATTACTCACAAATCCACGCTTGGGAAACTTCCTAATAAGCGGTGACTGCCCACCTTCAAAACCCAAATAAAAATGTCTTCCAGCGCGAGAAGTCTGCCCTTTACTTCCCCGAGTGGAAGTTTTACCATGACCAGAACTCGGGCCCCGGCCTTTAATTTTTCTTTTTTTATGCGCGCCAAGCGGTACCCTTAAATTATGCAAAGCAATAAAATTAGTATTAACTTTCGCTTTTTGAGCCAACGGTTCGGCGATTTCTTTCTGCACCACAGTCTTTTTAACTACTAGTTTTTTAGCTTTAACTTTTTTTTCGGTCATTTTATTTTTAAGCCTTAAGGTTTAACAAGCCCTGCATCGTAGCTTTAACAACATTAATGGGATTATTCGATTTTAAACATTTCGTCAAGATATCTTTAATTCCTGCCGCTTCACAAACCGCGCGTACCGCAGCAGAAGCGATAACTCCGGTTCCTTCAGAAGCCGGCTTAAGCAAAACGCTGGCCGCTCCAAACTTTCCGACTATCTCATGCGGAATTGTCGCGCCCTCTAAAGGAATTTTCACTAAACTTTTTTTAGCTTTCGTCAATGATTTACGAATCGCGTCCGCAACTTCATTGGCCTTATCTAAAGCAAACCCTACCCGGCCCTTAGTATCACCCACAACAACCAAGGCGCTAAAATGCAATTTTTTACCGCCTTTGGTTACTTTAGTAACACGGTTAATGGCGATAACTTTCTCAATTAAATCTGACTGCTGCTCAATATTCATTTCACGCATATTTAAAACTCCATTCCACTTTTTCTTAAAGTTTCAGCGAAAGATTTAATTCTTCCATGATATAAATACCCTGCCCGATCAAAAATAATTTTACTAAATCCTTTTTCCTTAGCCGTTTGAGCAAACAACTCGCCAAAGAGCACCGCGGCTTTTAAATTACCCGCACTGGCAAATTTCTGTTTTAAACCCTTATCTTTAGTCGAAAGAGAAAACAAAACTTTTCCCACCGTATCATCGAGCATCTGCGCCGAAATATTTTTTAGTGAGCGATGCACCACGAGCCGCGGTTTCTCTTGCGTGCCTAACATCCGCATCTTAATTCTTTTATGCCTCTTTAATCTTAACTCTTCTTTTTTTCTCATTTTATTTACCCGTTGCTTGCGCTTTTCCGATTTTCTTCTTTACCACTTCACCTAAGAAACGAATTCCTTTACCCTTGTAAGGCTCAGGAGGATAAATGGCATGAATTTCACTGGCCACCTTACCTAACAACTCTTTATCAATTCCACGAATAATCACCTGGGTGGGCTTCGGAGTCTCAATCTTAATACCGGCCGGTATACTAAAATTTACCGGATGCGAAAAACCTAAAGCCATGTTTAATTTATCTCCGGCGACCGCGGCCTTAAAACCCACGCCGATAATCTCCAGCTCCTTAACATAACCTTCAGTAACTCCCTTAATCATATTAACAATCAAAGCCCGAAACAATCCATGCATCGAACGATCAAGCTTAGTATCCGCCACACGCTTAACTAAAAGTTCTCCGGGCTTAATTTCTAAATTAATGCGATCCGAAAGTTTACGGCTGAGTTTTCCTTTCGGACCCTCAACATAAACTACTCCGTCTTTGACTTCAATTTTTACTTCTTTTGGAACAATTACTAATTTTTTTCCGATTCTAGACATTTATTTTCCTTTACCAAATATACCCGATAACTTCACCACCGACGCCTAACTCTTTGGCCTCTTTATCGGTAATTACACCCTTAGAAGTAGAAATAATTGCCAGTCCCCGCCCACGTAAAACCGCGGGAACTTTTTTTCCACCGACATAAACCCTTAAACCCGGCTTAGAAATACGCTTAATATTACGAATCGCCGATTTTCCGGCAACGTATTTAAGATAAACCCGGATCATCCCCTGCTTCTTATCTTCAATT
>CAIVOB010000053.1 GCA_903907475.1 Candidatus Omnitrophota bacterium | reverse complement strand
CCAACGTTGGCCTTATCCACGCCAAGATTTTGCCACCGTGATCGAAAACATTAAAAAAGCCCAGCCCCGGGTGCTTGGCATTGATTTTGCATATTTTGGTAAATCTACTAAAGAAGATGACACTCTGCTGCAACAAGCGCTTGATTCCAACCTTGTCGTTTTAGCGGCGACGATTAACGAATACGGATATCTCTCTATTTTTAATGACTCCGCAAATTTAAAAAACCAAGCCAGCTATGGAATTGCCACTAAATTCCAGGATGAAGATGGAATTATCCGTAAAAGTTTAGTCTACCTTGTAACTAAAGACAAGAAACAGGAAGGTTTTCTCTCTTGGGGAATGCAAATTCTTAAAATCACTAAAGGAATTGATGCTGATTCTTTACAAGACAATATCCATACGGTTTCCTTTAAAAATCAAGCCGGAGAACACTGGAACATCCCCGTTGACCCGATCAGTAAATCTTTTCTCATCCATTTTCGAGCGCATACTCGGGATTTTCAAGAAATCCCCTTTTACCGCGTCTTAAAAGGAGATTTTGACCCCAATCTTATAAAAAATAAAATTGTTTTATTGGGCGTTTTACCGGCTTTATTTCAAGATATTCAGAACACTCCGCTTGGCTGGTTACCAGGCGTAATTTTAAATGCTAATACATTTCTCGCTCTCTACACCCACAACTTCCTCCAAGAAGTGCCTAAATTAACACAAATAATAATTATAATTATCGGCGTGATTTTAACCACTATCTTTTTATTATTATTGAGCACACCTAAAGCCTTGACGCTAATTATTCTAGAAATTTGCTTATTTTTTATTTCAAGTTACCTCCTGCTTATCTCTGGCTATGTTTGGGATTATATCACTTTCCCGGTTACGATTGTTATCTGCCCAATACTCGCCAAAAAATTAATAAGAAGAAATTTTCTTGATTTAATAGTCAAAGTATGATTTAATAAGCTTTCAGTAAGAGTAATTCTACGGAGGTAAGTATGTTACTAAAGAAAATTAAAATTAGCTTAATTCTGCTATTAACTTTTATTTTATCCGCTTGTGCTTTTCAAAATACTGGCAACATCAATATCACCGATATCAAAACCGCTTCCGGAATAAACGAAAAACTCTTGCCGGTTGATATAACCAACACCTTTCCTAATGGCACGCAAAAAGTGTTCTGCTGGTTTCAATGGAGAGCGACTAAAGTCGATACCACCGTTACGGCACGTTGGTATTTTCTCACCGACAATATTCATATCTTAGATTATAATTTTATGATCCCGAGAAAAGAAGGCTCTGGCAGTGTTTCACTCACCATGCCGGAAGATAAAAAACTACCCGTGGGGCAATACAAAGTAGATTTAAATCTTGGGAAACAGACTCTTCGGTCTGCCACTTTCAAAATACAATAAAAAAACTACCGCTCTTCTTCTTTTTCCTTATTTAAGCGTATTTTAGTATCCATAACCGGTCCTTCTACTCCCAACGGAATACCGATCCCATAAGTCGGAACAATCTCTCTTCCTCCAGGAAACATTAGTTTTACCTTTACTCCTTCAGCAATCTCCTTAATAATTAAAGGCGCGATTACTATCTTTGAAGTAACACCGGTAAAATTAGTTTTAGCAATTGACGGTGGCAGATTCACAAAAGCAGTAATACCCCTAAATAAAGGTTCCGGTAAGTTGGCTCCCGCAATATTACCTAAGAAGGTTTCTAAAGTCGCAACCT